>WHTA01000037.1 GCA_009379825.1 Streptosporangiales bacterium | reverse complement strand
ACCCACCGGAGTCTTCACCCGCATCGCCCAGCGACTCCTCGCCCTCACCTCCGGCATCTGGACCAACTGGACCACCGGCGTCACCAGCAAACGATCACTAACCGCCTACGACCACTGACCAAGGAATCAACCATCTAGCGGACATGGGTGTCGTGCCCGGCGATGCGGGCGGACAGCGGGGTGTCCGGGAAGGCCCGCAGCGTGCGTTTGATCTCGGCGAACCCGGGCCAGTTGGCGAGTGTGGTGACGGCATCCCACACGCGCAGCGCATCGTCGCCGTCGGGGGCACGGTGGATCACCGGACCGAACAGGGCGGGTCCGTCCGGCGGGTGGAACGACAGGATGGGCGTGCCGACGCCGCCGCCCACGCGGGCGACGGCGTCCTCGGTCTCGGCGCGGATCTCGTCATCGAAAGACCCGTCGATGGCGGCGTCGGCGAGATCGCGGGGCAGCCCGGCGCTGTCGAGTGCTCCGGCGAGGTCACGGGGCCGGGCGGTGTCGGCCAGGACCGCTTCGAAGCCGGGGGCTTCCGGTACCGGCGCGTGCCATACCGCCTCCCCCAGCGTCCGGTACAGGGCGTCGATCACCTCCGGGCCGTGGGCGGCGCGGGCGGCGACAACCACGCGCAGCATCTCCAGTCCGCGCTGGTGCGCCTCGGGATAGGCGGCGGGGCGCCCCGCGTAGCCGATCGGCTCGTTGAGGATCCGCAGCGACAGCGGGCGCCACTCGATGCGCAGCGGCCGGTGTCGGCGGACGTTGCGTACCCACTGCGCGGTGACCCAGCAGAACGGGCACACCGGGTCGAAGAAGAACTCCACGTCGACGTCGCTCATCTTGCCTCCCTGTCGACTCGGTGCACCGGCGTGTCACGGGCCGCGGCCGGATCGCGTTCTCGCGTGGCGCGGCGCAGCGCCTGAAGCATCATCTCGACCGGTTGGGCACCGGGTATCGCGAGTCGCCGGTCGAGCAGGAACAGCGGCACCGCGGTGACGCCGAGTTCGAGCGCCTCGTGCTCTTCGGCGCGCACCGCGTCGGCGTAGGCGTCCGAGTCGAGGGTGTCGCGCACCTGGTCCGGCTCCAGGCCGGCGTCGGCGGCGAGCCGCAGCAAGGTGGCGGGGTCGCCGATGGCCTCGCCTTCGGACAGATAGCCACGCATGAGGCGCTGGACGACTGCACTCTGCCGGCCGTGGTCCGCGGCGAGGTGTGCGAGCCGGTGCGCGTCGAAGGAGTTGCCGGGACGGGCACGTTCGAGGTCGAACCCCAGGCCCGCGTCGGCGGCGGCCTCGGTCATTCGCGCGATCATCGCCTGCCCGCCGGCCAGGCTGGTGCCGTACTTGCTCGCCAGCATGGCGGCGTAGTCGCCTTCCCGCACAGCGGGGGCACCAGGGTCGAGCTCGAAGCTGCGCCAGACCACGTCGACGCCGTCGGCATGCTCGAACTCGGCAAGCGCCGCCTCGAGCTGCGCCTTGCCGATCGCACACCACGGACACACGATGTCCGACCAGATCTCGATTCTCATGCGGCCCTCCCGACCGGCATACGTTCCGCGCTCGGCCCCGGGGGACCGGCACCGTGATCCCTACCCTGCGCAGCAGGCCACCAACGTGAGCACCCGCGGCAGCGTCGCGAAGTAGCAGTCCAGGATCGCCGCCATGCCGGGGCTTGCGTCGGCGATGCCGGCCTCGGCCGAGGCCGCGGGCTGACGACCACAGGCCAGGCCAGCTCTTGCGCGGTCTGTGTCGCCCGCTGACCCAGCGCAGCGGCCCGCTGCCGGGTCTGCGGCACTTGGCCGGCTACTTCGTGCCAGGCCGCGTCGAGGAGACCTCGGCCGGCCAGGCTCAGCCAGATGCTGTTGACCAGCGGCGTGCGCAGCGCGGCGCGAATGTCCCCGTACACCTGCTGCGCGCCGCTCTCGGCGGGCGTAGGTACCCACCGGCGAGGCTGCATCGGTCCGGTCGCTGCTGGTAGCCGGTTATCGGCGGGGACGTCGTCGAGGTGGCCGGCCAGCGCTTCTCGCAGCCCCGCGAAGACCAGCAGCATCCAGCTCAACGGCGACATGAACTCCGCCATCGCCTCCCGTACCCTCGCGTCCGCCGGTGGCACGGCGGCGGTGCGCACCGAGTCGGCGAGGCCGTCGCGGCCGCCAGGTGGATGTCGTCGCGCAACGCCGGCGCTGCCTGGTCCCACGCCAGTGCCAGGTACGGCGGGCACGCCGCCAGCGACTTGAACAGGCTCGGCACGATCGGCATCACCTCGGCGATCTGCGCGTACACGGCCGCCACCTTGCCCGTCGCCGCGCCGGGTTCCACCATCGGGTACCGCCACGTCCCCGTCGTCACCGCGCATCGCCGGCCCCCTCGGGGAGGGCCAGCAGTCCCTCGGCGACCTCGACCAGGTCGGCGCCGCTGACGTCGGCGGGGGCGAACAGTGCACCGTAGCCGCCTTCGGCGCGGCTCGCCCATCCGGTGGTGAGGCCGGCCCGCTTGGCTCCGTGGCAGTCCCAGGCGTGGACGGCGACGAGTGCCACCCGCTCGGCCGGCAGCTCCAACACGTCGAGCGCGTGGCGGTAGACGCGGGCCGGCGGCTTCCAGCTGTTCACCTCCGCCGTGCTGATCACCCGCTCGACGAGGTGCGCCGCCCCGGCGCGGGCCAGGAACGCCGCCGTGACGTCGGCGCTCCCGTTGGTGAGGCAAACCACCCGTACCCCCGCGTCGGCCAGCCGCCTGATCGCAGGTTCTGCGTCCGGGTGGGCGGGCAGCTGCCCGAACCCAGCGAGCACATACGCCACGTCCTCGTCGGACAGCCGGTACCCGCTGACGGCACGCAGCGCCTCGGCCGCGGCCTCAGGGAAGGGCACGTAGTCGCCGGCCGCGGACAGCCCGACCCCGTAAAGCAGCAGCCGTGCGAACCACGCCGGCAGGACGGACGCCGGTTGCCCGACCGTTTCCAACCGTGCCTCCAGCGGCTGCAACGACATCAGCGTCTCGACCACGTCGAACGCCACTGCCGACGGACGGGTCGCCATCGTGCCTCCTCGAGCATCTGGCGCCTCAGCTAGCCAAGCCGGACGCGGCCGGGATGTCCAGCTCCGTCTCCGCGTAGTGGTTGAAGTAGTTGGTGAGCATGTTCACCATGACGTGGGCGAACAGCTCTGCCAGCTCCTCATCGCTCCACCCCGCCCGGCGAGCGTGCTCGTACGTCTCGTCCGCAACCTCGCCCACGTTCGCCGCGATCTGCCTGGCCACCATCAGCAACGCGTCGAGCTTGGGGGCGAAGCCGAGCTGACCGTCGCGGATGGCGAGCGTCTGCTCCTCGCTCCAGCCAGCGCGGACCGCGCCGAGAGTGTGCGCGGACTGGCAGTAGCCGCAGCCGTTCTGGTTGCCCACCGCGAGCGCGATCGCCTCCCGGGTACGCGCGTCGAACGTGCCGTGCTCGGCGACCGCCTGACTCATCGCGTTCGAGACGGCGAGCAGCACCGGGGCGTGCGCCATCTCGCCGTAGATGTTGAGCACCTTCCCCAACCGCTGCCGGGTCGCCTCCAGCGCCGCCCGGGACGCCTCCGGCGCATCGTCGATGGTGTGGACCGGGAACCGCGGCATGATCTCTCCTCAACTCACAGCGATAAGCTAACCGGTTTAAACAGTTAGCACGCGGAGGTGAGACGTGCAAGCCCAACCGTCGAACACGCAGGCGGCGCGGACGCGCTTCGACGCCGGGCGCCCCTGCCTGAACCTGCTGGCCACCATCGGCCGGCGCGGCTCCACCTCGGTCGAACGCATCCCCGCCCCCGCCGACCTCGCGACCTGGCTCGTCGACGCCGACCTGCTCGACGACCTCGTGCCGCTCGACCTGGGCGACCTCGACCGGATGCGGCGACTCCGCGACGCCGCCTACGCCGTCGTCGACGCCGCCCGCCACGCCCGCACACCGGCCGCCGGGGCGGTCAGGCTGGTCAACGCGGCCGCCGCGCATCCCACGCCCCAGCTACGGCTGAACCCCAGCGGGCGCACCGCAGCCCGCCGCAGCGACCACCCCGTCGAGGCCGCCCTCGCCGTGCTCGCCCGCGACACCATCGACCTGGTCACCGGGCCCGAGCTGACCCGGGTACACGAATGCGCGGCCACCGAGTGCCGGATGCTGTTCCTGGACACCTCCCGCGGCACCCGCAGGCGCTGGTGCTCCATGACCCGCTGCGGCAACCGGGCCAAGGTCCGCACCCACGCCGCCAGGAACCGGCAATCCGGTCGACGGCACGATCGGTAGCCGCACCAGCGGGAATACGGCGACACCTGCGCGGTCCAATGACCGCCTCCCGCGCTACCAGCCGACCACCAGGCAAGGCAGGGCGTTCCGGTGAGCACCGCACGTCGACGGACCGCACCAGGTCGGCGCCGCCACCGAATTGTCGACCAACCACACCGCCACGCAGCCGCGTGCCGTCGACGGCTTCCGTTACAGCATGGCGCCGAACTCCGCGACTGCTTGCGCCAATGCCGTCGCGCGGTCGAGGACGGCGCCGGAGACATCGGGATGCCGGCTCGCCCAGTCGCCGGCCGCCTCCGACGTGGTGAAGAAGTTGATGGCGCCGCACGTCCGGTCCACCGAGGGACAGCAGGAGTCATCGGTGGCACCCGCAAACACGACGGCGGATGCCGGCGTCCAGTCCGCGCGATCGCCGTCGACGTGGACGGTCACCGCGTTGCCGGTGTCCGGTTCGGTCGCAGTGATAGTGACCGGACGGTCGAGCATCGCGGACATCCCAAGCGCATCCACGGCGCACATCGCGTACACCGTCGGCCCGCCGTCCCAGGTGACCTGGATCGCGGTCGGTGTCGGCGAGAACGGGTAGGCGGCACGGAGCTCACCGCGAGCGTCGACCGCCACTACGTCGCGTTCGGCGAGTTCGGTCAGCACCATTGCCGGGTCGCAGCCCCGGTCGGCGGCGACGCGTCGCAGGTCGGCCCTGCTCGGTGCGCGGCCGGTCGCGGCGAAGGTGCGCAGCACGTATACGTGCACCTGTCGTGCTTCGGCGCTCAGCGCGGCGGTCGCCGTGCACTTGTCCAGCTGGAGGTCCACGGTTTCGACTCCGTTCACGAGGCGCAGCACGAGAGCTTGCTGACGTCACGAGTGAACGTCTGCGCGGCGAGCTTGAGCGCCTCGGCCGCGGTGAGGTACGGCGCCCAGGTGTCGGCGACCTGCTGCACGGTCATGCCGGCCTTGACGGCGTACACGGCGGCGAGGATGGCGTCGCCGGCACCATGCGCGAGCATGGACACACCGACCACCCGGCCCGTCGCCCGGTCCGCGACGATCTTCACCAGACCTCGGGTGTCGCCATCGACGATCGCGCGGGGAACCCGGTCGAGCGGGAGCACCCGGCTGTCGACGTCCAGCCCGTGCGCGGCCGCCTCGGCCGCCGTCAGCCCGACCGCGGCGATCGCAGGCGAGGTGAACGTCACCCTGGGCAGGCTCGCGTAGTGGAGTGTGCGCCGCGCGTCGGCGAACGCGTTGTCAACCGCCGCTGTCCCCTGCCCGGCGGCGACGTAGACGAACTGAGGACCGCCGGTCACGTCACCCGCGGCCCAGATCCGCGGGTTGGCGGTGCGCTGGCACTCGTCAACGACCACCGCCCCGCGCTCGTCGGTCTTCACACCGACACCGTCGAGACCAAGGTGCTCCGTGGCCGGGCGACGTCCCGTCGCGACCACCAGCTGCTCGGCCACCAGCTCCACGCCACCGTGGTCCTCGGCGTCGACGGTTACGACGTAGCCCGCCGCCGTGCGCCGCACCGACGTCACCATGGCGTCCGTAACGACCGAGATGCCGTCGGCTACGAACGCGTCCGCCAGGGCATGGGAAACCTCCGGCTCGTCGAACGGCGCGAGCCGGTCGAGCGCCTCGAGGACGGTGACGTCGACGCCGAGGCGGGCGAACAGCTGCGCGAGCTCCAACCCGACGGCGTTGCCACCCACCACGACCATCGACGCCGGCAACGCGGTGAGCTCAAGCGCAGTGGTAGAAGTCAGGTAGCCGGTGGCAGCCAGGCCGTCCACCGGTGGCGCGGACGGCGTCGCGCCGTTCGCGACGAGGTACTGCGCCGCGTCGATCCGCACCGGTCCATCGGCGGTGTCCACGTCCAGCACCGGCGCGTCGGCCTCGCCGGCGAACCGCGCGAAGCCGTGCACGACCCTCCAGCCGTACTCGGCCGCGAGATCAACGTACTTCTCCGCCCGCATCGCCTCGACCAGGTCCTGCTTCGCGCCCACCAACGCGGCGAGGTCGACCCGGCCCGCCTGGGTCGGCACACCGGGGAACCGCTGGCTCGCCGCTACGTGGCGGGCCTCGGCCGCCGCGAGCATGGCCTTGCTCGGCACGCACCCGGTGTTCACGCAGGTACCGCCGATCGTCCCTGACTCGACCATCACCACGGCGAGGTCACGCTCGCGCGCCGCGATCGCCGCGGCGAACGCCGCACCGCCGGATCCCACGATCGCCAGGTCGTACCGCTCATCGCTCATACCTGCCACCCTCCACCCTGTACCCCACTGCGGGGTCAAGCCCCCTTGACCCGGTATCCGAGTACAGGGCGGACAGTGGGTGCATGGCGCTCACCGACAACAACGACGAGGAACGCATCGTCGGCCGTCGCTCCCGCGGAATACTCGCCGCGGCCGGCGGCGGCATGGCCATCATGCTGTGCTGCCTCGCTCCGGTGCTGGTCGCCGCCGGATTGCTCGGTGCCGCCGGCGCGTTCCTTGAAGAGAACTGGCTCCTCGTCCTCGCCACCCTCGCGCTGGCCGTCGCCGTCGTGTGGGCGGCATCGACGGCACGGCGCCGTCGGTCGCGCCGCGGGTGAACCGCTGCGTGACCTCCCCGAGGTGACGAACCGGGACGGGCTCGATGTGGCACCGCTGCACCGCCACATCGGCGACCGCGAGGCCCACATCGACACGTCCGACGGCGAGCTGCCGCGGGTACGTCCCGGCGACTCGACAATCCAAAGTTGTTAATCGTCTATTTGACAACCTATAGTTGTCAAATGGACGAGCTGAGCGAAGATCCGGTCGACCACCTCGAGCTGGTGAGGACACGTGCCGGCTCTGGTGCGGATCCGCTCTCGCTCGTCGACATCGCGGCCAGCGTCAGCCGAGACCTCGTCCACGCGGGGGACGCGGTCCTCGAGCAGTTCGTCCGCGAGGCACACGACGCCGGCTGCTCGTGGACGGCGATCGGTGACCGGCTTGGGATGACACGGCAAGCCGCCCGCCAACGGTTCGGGGTCGCCCCGATGCGATTGCTGACAGACGCCGAGCTAGAAGTCCGGCCCCGGTTGCAGGCATGTTTGGACAAGGCACACAGCGAGGCCGAGCACGACGGCTGCGAGGAGGTCGATAGTCAGTACCTGTTGCTCGGTCTACTGCACGCCGGAGTCGCCGCCGCGGCGCTCGACCGCCTCGGTGTTACTCCTGACAATCTCCGGGACGCGATGCGCGAGCTGTTCGGTGCACCCACCGACCGGCGCCGAACGCGCCGCGCACCAGAGCTTTCCGATGACGCACGCGAGGCGATCGACGGAGCATACGCCATTGCCCGGGACCGCGGCCAGTGTTACGTCGGCACCGAACACCTGCTCTTCTGTCTCGCAACCGATCCCGGATCGCAGGCCAGCCGCGTTCTCACCCGCCTCGACGTCGACGTCGCATCGGTGAAACGCGAGCTGGAAGGGTGCCTTCCGCTAAGGGCCCGCCGGATACGACGCCGCAGGCGTGGGCAGTCGTGCTCCTTCTGCGGCAAGCCCGCATCGCCGACAGTGCGACTAGTCGGTGGACCTGGCGTGTGTATCTGCGACGAGTGCGTACGCAAGGCAATCGAGCAGTTACCAGATCTCCCGCGGTAGCTGGCGCGCGTGTGTGTGGAACCGGCCATGTTGGCCGCGACGTCCGGCTCGGAGCGGCCGGTCGGCGGGGTCATCGATCCGCCCCTTCGCGCGGGGTCCTCGGCGTCGAGATGCCGCGGTTGGCACGGAACACGGCGCCTGCCCATGGTTGCTCGGTGGGGTCAATGTTCAGCTTCGAGGTGGGGACGTACAGCTCGTCCAGGTTCGGGCCGCCGAAGGTGCACGCGGTCACCTGCGAGACCGCAAGCTCGATCATGTCGGCGAGCGTCCCGTCCCGGGTGTAGTGCCGGACCGCCGAGCCACCCATCAGCGCGACCCAGATGTCGCCGTCGGCATCGACGGTGAGGCCGTCCGGCAGACCGGCGTCCTGCGGAACCGCGAGGACGGTTCTACGGTCGGTCAGCCCGTCCGCGGTGTCGTAGTCGAACGCGTCCACAATCCGGGTCGCCGAGTCGACGTAGTACGCGGTGGCACCGTCCGGGCTCCAAGCCAGTCCGTTTGACACGGTGACGCCGGAGAGCACGACTGTGACGGTGCCGTCGCCGTCCAACCGGTACAGCGCGGCGGTGGCAGGCGGGGCGTCGTAGGCCATGGATCCGCAGTAGAACCGGCCGTCCGGGTCGCAGGCACCGTCGTTCATCCGGATCCCCGGCTCCGACCACAGCTCCCCCAACTTCCGCACTCACCGGAATTCCTTGTCGGCCAAGGCGATCCCCCGCTCGACGGTGAACACGACACCGCCGTCGACGGTGGGCCGCAGCATCGAGACGATCGCGCCGGGATCGAACCTGCGCACCCTGCCGGACGAGGCGTCCAGCTCGAACACGCCGCCGCCGATCATGTCCACCCACCGCAGGCCCGGCCAGCCGGAGTGCCATACCGGTCCCTCGCCGTACTCTCGACGACCGGGTCGGTCACCTGCTCCGCCGACGGCATGTCAGCCGAACCCCAACCGGGTCTTCGGCGTCGCCTCGGTCTCGGCGCTGCAGCTGGCCGTCATGGCCGCCCCGGCATCCTTGCGTACCGGGATCTCCCGCGGCAGGCCGTCCATGGCGATGGCGAGCTCGGAGACCGCCCACCGGTGGTCGGAACGGACCTCGCGCGCGATCGACCAGCCCTGGTACATGCCGACCGAACCGCCGGAGACCGCGAACACTTGGCCGGTGAAGGTGCAGTCCGCCGTGGCCAGGTACGCGACGAACGGTGCGCGTTACCCGGGTGCAACACGTCGAACCCGTCCACCGACGACGGCAGCGAGTCACGTCGGACGCGGACGTCGTCGCTGCCGCGGGTGCGGGCGGTCGGCACGATGCAGTTGACGCGCACCCCGTATGGTTCCAGCTCCGTCGCGGCGACCATCGTCATCGCGGCGATGCCGGCCTTGGCCTCGGCGTACCCGCTCGACCCGGCGGTACCGTGCAGGCCGGCGCCGGAGGAGGTGTTGACGATTGCCCGGTCCACACCGACGGCTGCCTGGTCCCGCCAGTAGGCGGCGGCCCACCGCGTCATCGCGAAGCTGCCCTTCAGGTGCACGGCGAAGAACGCGTCGTAGAGCTGCTCGGTGGTGTTCAGCAGCGTCCGCGCACGCCCCTGCCAGGCGTTGTTCACGACGACGTGCAGGTCACCGAACGTCTCTACCGCCGTGTCGACGATCCGCTTGGCAGCCTGCCAGTCCGCGACGCTGTCGCTGTTCGCCACCGCCTGGCCACCCTCGGCCGTGATCTCGTCGACCACCGCCTGGGCGACCGTAGTGTCACCACCGGAGCCATCGGGTGCGGCCCCGAGGTCGTTGACGAGCACCTTTGCGCCCTCGGCAGCGAGCAGCAGGGCGTGCTCGCGGCCGATTCCCCTGCCCGCTCCGCTGACGATCGCGACCCGTCCGTCGAGACACCCCTCAGGCGCACCAAGGATGGACCAGCGGACGCAGCTCGTCACGGTAGAGGAGCGAGGCCGAGCGTTCCAACTCGCTAGCGCGCGCGTGTTGCGTCATGGTTCCCTCACACCCTCGGTCCCATGCAACCCAGCGCACGGAGCAACGGGCAGTGCCGTTCGGCGCGGGGCAGATGGCAGGTGGCCACCAGCTCGTCGAGCGAGTCGCGCATCGCCTGCAGGTCGGTGATCCGGGCCTCCAGCTGCGCGATACGCCTCCGGGCGACATTGCGGACCTGGTCGCAGTCGTCGGGCCCGCCCGCCATCAGGTCGAACAACGACTCGATCTCCTCAAGGCTGAAGCCGAGCTCTTGCCCACGCTTGATGAATCGCACGACCTCCACCGCGTCCGGTCCGTAGACCCGATACCCGGACGCCCGGCGCGGCGGCTCGGGAAGCAATCCCCGGCGCTCGTAGTAGCGCAGGGTCTGGATGTTCACGTTCGCCTGCGCGGCAACCTCTCCGGTACGCATGCCGTCACGCTAGACCCGGTACCGGAGTATCGAGTCAACTCGAGGGGCGTGCGCGGCGGCGGAACCAGCCCACCGCCAACCCGACGAGCAACAGTGCGGCGAATGCGGCGAACACACCGGTGACACCGAGCCGATCGAGGAAGCCGGCGAGCCAGCGCTGGATCGTCGCCGCGACCGTGATCACCGGATCGTCCACGATGGCCCGTCGCGACCTGATCTCGTACCAGCCGTAGTAGGCGACGTAACCGCCGACCACGACCAACAGACCGCCGGCCAGCCGCGACACGAGTCTCCCGGTGCGTCGCAGCCACTGGGCCAGTGACATCCGCGCCAACGCGACAGCGAGGGAGACCGCGCCGACCACGAGCGCCATGCCGACGCCATAGGCGGCGAACAGGCCGAGCCCGGCGGCGGCGGAGCCGGTACTGAAGCTGGAGACCACGATGGCCAGGAACGGCCCGACGGTACAACTCAACGACGCCAACGCATACCCCGCACCGAACAGCGCCATCGACGGGAACGTCCGGCTGACTGGGCGCCCTTGTCCGAGATGCAGCGCGGGGAAGGGCAGCGACCGGCCAGCGAGCAGCCAGCCACCGGCCGCCATCAGCAGCACCCCGAGCGCGATCGTCACCCACGGCAGGTGCTGCTGCGCAGCGCCCGCCAACGGTGCGACGAGCAGCCCGAAGGCGCCGAACACCGCGACGAACCCGGCGATAATCGCGGCGCTGAACCCCAGTGCGCGCCACACCGCGGTGAGCCGGCCCGGCGGCTCACCGACCACCAGCAGGGACGCGTACACCGGCAACAGTGCGAACCCGCACGGGTTCACTACCGCCAGAGCACCGGCCGCCGCGGCCAGCGCTAGCGGCACCTCGTTCATCGCGACCGCGCCAGCTTGGCCACCCGCTTCGACAGCTCGTCGTCCTCGAGGTAGCCGGACTGCACGACGGCGCCCTTGGCGTCGAGCAGCACGTAGGTGCTCTGTGCCGTGATGCCGAACCGTTTCCACACCGTGCCGGAGTCGTCCGCGAGATGCGTGAATCCGTCGACACCGGTGCGTGCGACGAACTTCCTCATCTGCGGCTTGTCGTCGAGTCCGGCGACGCCGACGAAGGTGACCTCGCCTTGGTACTCCTCCGCGAGGTCGGCAACGTGCGGCGCCTGCGCCCCGCAGGTGGGGCACCACAGCGCCCAGAACCACAGCACCGCCGGCTTGCCCGCAAGCGTTGTGCCGTCGAACTTCTTGCCGTCGAGCGTCGTCGCAGTGAAGTCGAGCTTCTTCGGCGTTCCAGTAGATGCGGGCGCGCCGGAGCCGGAGTCACCGGTGCCGCAACCGATGCCCGCCAGGATCACCACGGCGAGCAGCACGGCCAGGCGCCATCGGACCCATTGCAGCACGCTGCCTCCACGCTGATCATCGTCGCCTGCTGGAACTATGCAGGTAGTCCTGGCGCTGCTTCCGTGAGCCCGGTCACAGACCGAGCATCATGCGCTGGGCAGACTGTCGTGATGCTGACAGTTGCGGCGATCGATCTCGCCGCGCGGTGTTCTCCACGTAGTGACCAGACCATGGGAGGAGCACTGCGATGACGATCAGCGGGCATACCGAGGGCACCAGGCAACGGGTGGTCGAGTTCTACTGGCGACCCGGCTGCCCGTTCTGTGCCATGCTTCGACGCGGCCTGGTCAAGACCGACCTGCCGCTACGGGAGGTCAACATCTGGTCCGACCCGAAGGCAGCTGCCCGGGTGCGCTCGGTGGCCGGCGGCAACGAGACGGTACCCACCGTCTTCGTCGGCACCGTCGCCCTGGTCAACCCCAGCGTCGCGGACGTCCGCGCCGCGGTCAGGGAACAGTTCCCCGACCTCGCCACCGCGGCGGAACCCCGCAAGCTCCGCTGGCCGTGGCAGCGTGCCAGGTGACCGGCGATGGCTACGCACGCGGGCCCGGCCGTCGACGTACCGGCCCCGCCTGTGCCGACCCGGCGATGGTGGGACGCGTGGCGGCGCACGTTCGAGCACCTGGCGAACCAGGTACGCAGGCCGCCCGCTGTTCGCAGACTTCGTGAGCTCGCACCCGGCGAGCGAGTTCTTGCCTACGCCTGTGACGCCGAGGAGGCGTCCGTCGTCGTCACCGACGCTGCACTACATCGCCTGACCGGTGCCGACGGTACGGAGAGCTGGGCACTCTGGGGGTGGGAGCAGGTCGCACAGGTCAGCTGGGACGCCCAGCGCCGGACACTGACCGTGGTCGGGCTGCTGCCGCAGCTGCCCCGACGTACCGTGCTGCGGTTCCTCGACCGTGCGCCGCTGGTCGACCTGGCGGCCGAACGCGTCGCCTGGACCAGGCAGCTCGCAACCCGGTTGACAGTGACCGGCGGCGGTACAGTCGACGTGGTGGTCCGGCGGCAACCGCGGTCGGACCGGATGTACTGGCTCGTGCATCCCGACGAAACTGGCAGCCGGCGACACCGTGCCAACCCACAGCGTGCAGACCGCGTGGGGCGACCTCGTCCGGATCCCCGACCCGAAGCGGTTGGTACACCTGCAGTTCCGCCGGTACGCCGGATGCCCGGTCTGCAACCTGCACCTACGTTCCATCACCAGCAGGCGCGACGAGATCGCCGCTGCCGGCATCCAGGAAGTCGTCGTCTTCCACTCCACCGCGGAGTCGATCGCGCAGTACCACGCCGACCTGCCGCTCGCCGTGGTCGCCGACCCGAAGGGGAAACTCTACGTCGAGTTCGGCGTCGAGACCGCACCCAAGCGGTGTTCGATCCCCGAACCTGGCCGGCCGTCGCCCGTGGCGTCTGGGCAGCGGCCTGCACCTCGGTGACGACCCGCAACCGGACCCGGGTGGGCACGGTACGGGCACTCCTCGACGCCGGTGCCGCCACCGACGGCGCCTGGGTGGCGGGCAAGCCACCCAGCCCCGAGGTCGCGTCCGTCCTCGCCGAGCATGGCATCGGCGAGGACGAGGGCGACTAGGCGGCCCAGCCGACCTCGCGCAGGGCGCGCCGGGTGATCTCGAACTCGTCGGCCACCGGGTCGACCCGGCCTGCCGGATTGCGGGCCAGCCAGTCGGTGGCGGCGTCCGGTGAGCTGAAGAAGTGGCCGAGGCCGCAGACGTCGCGACGCACGTCGGCGAGCTCCCCCGTCGGCCGGACCTTCGACACGACGGCCTCCGGCGGGTCCACCACGACGCCGTCGGGTGTGATCTCGACGCACACGTTCGTACCGGTTGCCGCGCACGGCGAGTCGATAGTCCCGGCGCGGCCGAGTGCGATCAGGATCTCCATCGCACCGGTGGCGCAGAACGCGTACACGGTGGTGCCGTCGAGGGCGATCCGGTGCGGTGTCGGACGGAGGGTGAGGTTGAATCCGGCGACCCGGTCGCCGTCCCAGTCGGTGCCGGGGTGCCGGGTCAGCTCACCACGCAGCTGCCCGGCATCCCAGCCGGTCTCGGCGGCCAGCCGTTCGACGGGTACCGGCTCGCCGCGGACGAGCAGTCGGTAGAGCAACCGCTGCGCGTACAGCACAGCGCCGTCGTGCAGCTTCACGGCGAACCGCTCACCGTCGTAGCTCACCTGGCTCGCCCGGCTGGCCGCGCGCACGGCGATGCCGTCGCGCTCCAGCGCATCCCGCACGACGTGCGACACCTCGGGCTCCTCCACCGGCAGCAGCCGGTCGAGCGCCTCCACCACCGTGACGTCCGAGCCGAACCTGGCGAACGCCTGCGCCACCTCCAGACCCACGGCGCCGCCACCGAGCACCAGCAACGACTCCGGCGGCTCAGTCGCCTTCATCGCGTCACGGTTCGTCCAGTACGGCGTGTCCGCTAGCCCGTCGACCGGCGGCACGACGGGCACCGTGCCGGTGCCGATCACGACGCCGCGGCGCGCCTCGTACGTCACGCCGTCGACCTCCACCTTGCCGGTGCCGACCAGCCGGCCACGGCCGCGGACGAACGTCCCACCCGCGCCGGTGAACCGCTCCACCGCGATGCGATCGTCCCAGTCGGTCGTCGCCTCCTCACGGATCCTGGTCGCCACCGGCGCCCAGTCCGGCGTCACCGACGCATGCCCGGCCATGCCGTCGACGTCGAGCCCCTTCCCCGCCAATGTGTCCGCGACCGATTCACCACCGACGCCCATGCCGAGGACGACGACGTCCACCTGCTCGGTCATGACTCCCCCATTTCGACGATCTCGACGTCACCATGGAACGCAACGTAGTTCTTGATCTTCCGCGCCAGCGGGAACGGCCTCGGGTAGTACCACGCGGCATTCTTGTTCGACACACCGTCTACGGTGACCGTGTAATAGGACGCGACGCCCTTCCACGGACACACGGTATGCAGCCTGGTCTTGGCGAGACACTCCTGCCGCACCGACGCCGGCGGAAAATAGTGGTTGCCCTCCACCATCCGCGTCTCGTCGCTCTCCGCCAACACCACGCCGTTCCACCTTGCTCGCACCGTCATGCGCTGTACCCCCTTCCGCAAATCTCGACCACGCTAGGTCCGGCGCGAGCGCCGGTCAGTGAGCCGGCTCACGTACGGACCGCGACCACCCGCCGAATCGGCACCGGCAGCACGGCGCCCGCCCGCACCAGGACACGCAGCCATCGCCGTGCCGCCGCGTACCGCGCCGGCGCGATACCAGGCAAGTACAGGGAGGACAGGAACACGTCGACGGCCGCGGCGTCGTCGAGCCGGTACTCGAACCTGCGCCGCTCGTCCACAACCGGACGGAGGCCGGCCGAAACGAACAGCTCCGGCAGCCGCCGCAAGTCGGCATCGTTGGGGTAGCCGAGCCGTCGACCCAGCGCAGCGAGCAGCACGCCGACCTCGACGACGTCGGTCGGCCGCAACGGTCCGTCCGCCGGCAGCGTCGCGACCAACCGCCCGCCAGCCGCCAGCACCCGCCCGATCTCGGCGAGCACGCCCGCCAACGGCTCGACGACCTGCAACGCCATCGCACGCGACCGCGTCCACGGCGGACGTCCGTATCGGCAGCGCATCCGCGGATCCCCGTACGACCGTGGCACCCCGGTCCCTAGCCGCACGCAGCTTCGCAGCGGAGGCGTCCAAGCCCAGATAGGGCTGGCCAGCCCGCAGCGACAGCGGCGCGCTACCGCACACCAGGTCGAGCACCGTCGCCTCGCCAGGAACAGCGGCCAACAGCCAGTCGTACGGGTCGCCGACGGCCGAACGGGCACGCCGCAGCACTCGCTCGGTGATCCCAGGCCGGGAATCGTGGAACCCGGTCACGTACCTCGACCACGACACCGCGCTCATCCGCTCGCCCTAACCCCACCCCCGGTGGGGTTAGGGTGAGGTCATGGCAGAGCACCATCGGCGAGTGGCGAACCGGCTCAAGACCGCCCGCGGACACCTCGACGGCATCATCCGCATGGTCGAACGCGAGGCATACTGCCCCGACGTGATGAAACAGCTCTCCGCGGTGCAGGGCACGCTCGAACGCACCAGCCGCGAGGTCCTGCGCCACCACCTGGAGACCTGCGTGGCCAAGGCGATGCGCGAGGGTCGCACCGAGGAGATCGTGGACGAGCTGATGGAGACACTGAAGTACGACAAGGTCGTCTTCCGGCCGCCGCCGACAACCGACGACGCCGCGGACGGAGATGAGTGATGTCGGCATGCTGCGGCCCGTCCTCAGGACGGGACCTCGACGTCGCCGAGGTCGAGCTCGGGCTCACTCCGCCCGAACGTGACCCGCGTGCGGTCACCAGGAAGATGGTGCGAATCCCCGGCGGGCAGTTCCAGATGGGTGGCGACGATGCCGACGCCTTCCCCGACGACGGCGAGGGGCCGGTGCGTACCCTCGAGCTGGCGCCGTTCCACATCGACCCGACCACGGTGGCCAACCCGACAGTTCGCCGCGTTCGTGAAGGCGACCGGCTACGTCACCGACGCCGAACAGTTCCGCTGGTCGTTCGTGTTCGGGGCGTTCGTCGACCCGGACCACAGGCACGACGTCCTGGACGCGACCATTCCCGACGCGCCATGGTGGCTCGCCGTCGAAGGCGCCACCTGACGCACCCCGGAAGGCCCCGACTCTTCGATCACCAACCGGCCGCAGCACCCCGTGATGCACGTCTCCTGGCGCGACGCGTACGCCTACGCCGCCTGGGCCGGCAAGCGACTCCCCACCGAAACGGAATGGGCACGCGCCGCGCGCGGCGGCCTCGAACGCGCCCGCTACGCGTGGGGCGACGAGCTCACCCCACGGGGACGCTGGCGGTGCAACATCTGGCAGGGCCGGTCCCCCACCCACAACACCGCCGACGACGGCCATCTCGGCACCGCACCAGTGAAATCGTTCGCCCCCAACGGGTACGGGCTCTACGAGGTCGCCGGCAACGTCTGGGAGTGGTGCGCCGACTACTGGAACACCACCTGGCACGCCGACGACCGCCCCGAGACCAGGAAGAACCCGACGGGCCCGGACACTGGCGACTCCCGGGTGATCCGCGGCGGCAGCTACCTGTGCCACCACTCCCACTGCAACCGCTACCGCGTCGCCGCTCGCACCCACAACACCCCCGACAGCTCCACCGGCAACCCCGGCTTCCGCTGCGCCGCCGACACCGTCACGTAGGCACGCCGTGCGGCGATCGCTATCCCTGTTACACAGTGAGTGCGCGTCGCCTGGCAAGTGGCGCAGCCGCCGTACGGCGTCCCCGGTATCACCACCAACGTGGACGTTATCCCGGGGGCACCGGACCTTGGGCGAGCCGCCTTCGCACAGCAGCTCCACACCGACCTGGTCGAGTTCCCGGCGGCCATGCCGGCGCCACCACCCGCCGCGACTCCTCGCCTGCGCGGCAGTGTCAGGCCAAGTCACGTGCGCCGGATCGACCGGGGCGCCGATGGCGGGTGTCCAGAGCTTGACGGGCGGCGGCGGCGATCCCGGTGAGGAAGATGACCGCGGTGAGCGTGACGTAGGCGAACAGGAGGCTGCCGAAGGCGAGGATGCCGAGGGCGGTGACGGCGAGGCCCAGGGCACCTGCAGCGGAGCTGCGGGTGGCGGTGCTTGCGGTGGACCAGCCCGTGCGGCGGACGCCTGACCAGCCGGCTCGCGCCAGCAGCACGATCGCGGGCAGGAACAGCAGCACCGGCCAGCGCGGGTCGAACGGCACCTGGACGCCGGCCAGATGCAGCAGGGGCTGCAGCAGGAGGTAGTGGAGTCCGCCGAGCAATGCCGGTACGCCGGTCACAGCGCGCGTGGTCGTCGACGACGCCCGGGTCAGCGGCCGTTCGGCGGCGTCGAGGGCGTTCATCGCGCAGTAGACGGTGTACCTGCGCCGCAGCACGACGACGGGGAGCCCGACGACCTCGCATCCGCCGTAGCCGGCGATGCCGATCAACACGCTCGACAACCCGGCATAGCCGTAGACCGCGGCGGGCATGGGCGCCGGCAGTGCAGTGACCTCGTCGAGCACGGCCACCGTGACGATCGGGGCAAGGAGCAACGCCGTGCTGGTCCACGGGTTCAGCCGCGCGAACACTCGGTCGCCGAGCACGTACATCACGGCGGTGTAGAAGAGCGCACCAACGGCCAGGACGCCGATCGCCAGGGCCACGTCGCCGACGCCGCGGCCCGGCCCGGTCACCTGGTCCACGCCGGCGAGCAGCAGCCACGCGCCGACCAGCACCCGCGCGATGCGCCCGTAGACACCGGCGTCCCTGCCAAGCACGATACGCTCGCCGGTGATCGCCGCGGTCCTCATCGGCACCACGACCTCGGGCTCCCGCCCGCCTTCGCAGCGATCACGATGCACAGCGGGACCGCCACCAGCAGCCCCACCGGTCCGACCGTGCCGAGGCTGGCGGCCAGCCCGGCGAGCACGAACGGCACCAGGCAGAGCAGGCACAGCCGAGACCTGCGACGGCGCTGGGGCGGGGGTTCGGTCGGTTCGCCGCGCAGCACGGCATCGACCGGGAGATCGGCGGTGAGCGCGTGCAGGTCACCCCAGGTGCGGGCGGTCAGTGCGGCGTCGGTGCGTTCGTCGAGCTCGGCGTAGGTCAGCCTGCCCAGGGCAGCCTGCTCGCCGAGTAGCCGAAGCACGGTGTCGCGATCCCGGTCGGACACTCGTGTCGACGGGTCCATGGCCATAGGTCACCTCGCATATCCGGGTCTATCCGTCAGCCTCCAGCCGGCTCGACGCTGTGCCCATCGGTCGTGCCGCCGGTTCGGTGCGGCCGTTCGGTCGACCCAAGGCATCGGTCGTCTGGTCGATACCGGAGACGGCGAAACCGTGGTGCAATGGAGCGTCGTGAGTGCTGAACAGGCACCATCTGCTCCTGCCGAAGCGCGTGTGGGTACCGGTGGGCCAGTTCGTCGTGCCTGGCGGCGCCAGCTGGTGGCGTGGTCGTGCCACGGTGTGCTCTACCTCGCCCTGGCAGCGGCCAGCGTCGGTGCGCTGCTCTCGGCGACCAGACTGTGGCCAGTCACCGTTCTGCTCGCCGCCGCGTTCGGCGGGTGGTACGGCTACTGGAACCTGCGGGCGTTCCAGCGGCTGGAGCGTTCCGGTGCCGCGTTGCTGGCCTATCTCCTGGTCGGCACGGTGCTGTGGATCGGGCTGCTGGCCGTGGACCGCGGCTACGGCGTCGTCGGCGTGGTCATGGTCGCCCAGCTGTTCGGGTACCTCGACTGGCGCGTTGCCCTGGGAGTCGTCACGGCGGTAGTCACGGTGACCGTGCTCGCGTCCGGTGTGCAGGGTTCACTCGGTGGCCCGCTGAACTGGCAGGGTATGAGCCTCGGTGCTGTCACCGGGACTGCCGCCGTGTTCGGCCTGGTCGCGTTGTGCGTATACCTGGACAGGCAGGTGGCGGCGGCGCGCGCGGAGCTTGCCACCGAGCAGCGCCGCGCCGGTGTGCTCGCCGAACGCGGCCGGCTCGCCGCGGACCTGCACGACACGCTCACCCAGAACCTGGCCAGCATCGTGCTGCTGCTTGAGGCCGCGCGGACCTCGTACCGGGACGGTGCACCGGAGACGGCTGTGACGTTGGACCGGGCACTGACGACCGCGCGCAGCGGGTTGCACGACGTCCGCGGCCTGGTGTGGGACCTGCGCCCGGAGGCGCTGGAGCAGCAGACACTGCACCAAGCGGTCGCCACGGTGGCCGACCGTCTCGCCGGGCAGGCCGGCATCGCGGTGCGGACCGAGGTCACCGGGGACCCGCGGCGGCTACCGGCGGGGACGGAGACCGCGCTATTGCGCATGGCGGAGGAGGCCCTGGCGAACGTCCGCCGGCACTCCCGGGCCCGGGAGGCGACGGTGACACTGTCGTACATCGGTGACGTGGTGGCCCTCGACGTCACCGATGACGGTGCCGGCTTCGACCCAACCGTGTCCGCGGTGGCCGGCCGCGACGGCGGACTCGGGCTCGCGACCATGCACGAGCGCGTCGCCGCGGTAGGTGGCTCGCTGACCGTGGAAAGTGCGCCGGGTGCGGGCACGTCGGTGGCGGCACAGGTGCCGGTCGCATGACGGTCCGGGTGCTGGTCGCCGACGACCATCCGTTGGTGCGGCTGGGTCTGCGTACGGTGCTCGAGCAGGCCGACGGCGTCGACCTGGTGGGTGAGGCGTGCGACGGTGCGGAGGCGCTCGCGCTGGCGAACGCCCTGCGCCCCGATGTCGTGCTGATGGACCTGCGGATGCCCGAGGTCGACGGGGCGACCGCCACCGCGAGCCTGTGCCGGCGGCTACCCGACGTCCGCGTGCTCGTGCTCACCACATACGACAGCGACGCCGACATCGCCAAGGCGGTGGGCGCGGGTGCGACCGGCTACCTGCTGAAGGACGCGAGCCATGACGACCTGCTCGCCGCCGTTCGGGCGGCGGCCCGAGGTGAGTCGGCGGTGTCCCCACGGGTGGCCACCCGGTTGATGAACCAGGTGCGGGCGCCGGCGTCGCAGGGGCTGAGCCGTCGGGAGACGGAGATCCTTCGGCTCGTCGCCGCGGGATGCACGAACAAGGAGATCGCCGGCACGATGCACCTGAGCCTGTCCACGATCAAGACGCACCTGTTGCATGTGTTCGCCAAGCTCGGCGTGGACGACCGTACCGCCGCGGTCGTCGCCGCGACCGACGCCGGCTACCTGGATACCGGCCGGTGAGGACGGCTACCTGCGGTCGCTGTCGTCAGCGGTCGCGGAGCATGCGGTCGAGGCCGAGCTCGAACTGGGCCTCAGGGTCGGACTGGCCGCAGAAGACTTCGGCGACCGCGGCGAGCTCGTCGGGGGTGTCCGCGCGCAACAGGTCGGTGACCGCGGGGGCGCAGGAGGCGCACGCCAGTTCCCAGTTCGTGTAGATCGCCGCATGGCCGAGCGCGTAGGAGGTGACGGTGCGCAGCAGCGCATACGCCTCGGGGGTGTCCACCCCGGACTCCACGGCGACCGCGACCTGGGTCTGGACGGCCCGTAGCGAGGCGTTGGTCATGACCGGCCGGAACGGCACAAGCGGCACGGCCCTGGGGTGCTGGCCAAGCACGTCGCGGATCGCGCGGGCGAAGCGCTGATAGTTCTCCCGCCAGTCCCCGCCCGGGTCGGCGGCCGTCTCGACCTCCTCCCAAAGGACACCGACGACACCGTCGAGCACGTCGCCCTTGTTCGCGACGTGGTTGTACAACGACATGGCCTCGACGCCGAGGACGGTACCGAGCTTGTGCATGCTCAGTTGCTCCAGTCCGTGCTCGTCGATATAGCGCAGGGCCGCGCGCAGAATGCGATCCCTGCTCAGCGGCTCGCGTTTGGCCTCCGCCTCGGAGATCTTCGTCGCCACCCTTGACAACTTACACCATAAGTCATAGCTTCGGCTATGAACTTATGGCATAAGTCTGGAGGCGTCATGACCGACGCGATCGAACTCCTGGGGCTTGCGAAGACCTACGGGCGTGGTGACAAGGCGCTCACGGCCGTCCAGCCGACCACCCTGTCCGTGCCGTGGGGCCAGGTCATCGGCCTGCTCGGCCCCAACGGCGCGGGCAAGACCACGATCATCAAGATGACCGCAGGACTGATCACGCCCACCGCGGGCACTGTCCGTATCGGCGGTCACGACATCCGCCGCGAACGCGCCGCGGCCGTCCGCCTCGTCGGCGCGGTGCTGGAGGGGTCGCGCAACGTCTACTGGCCGATGTCGGCCTGGGAGAACCTGATGTACTTCGGCCGCCTCAAGGGCCTGCGCGGCGCCGAGATCAAACCGCGGGCGAGACGCCTGCTGACCGAGCTGGGCCTGTGGGACCGGCGCCACCAGGTCGTCGGCGGGTTCTCCCGCGGTATGCAGCAGAAGGTGGCCGTGGCGGCCGCGCTCATCAGCGACCCGCAGATCCTCCTGCTCGACGAGCCGACCCTCGGCCTCGACGTGGAGGCAGCCCGGACCTTCAAGGACTGGATCAGTCGCCTCGCCCGCGACGAGGCCAAGACCATCGTGCTCACCACGCACCAGCTGCAGGCTGCCCAGGAACTTTCCGACCGGATCGCCGTGATCAGGCAGGGCGAGATCATCGCCGACCTGCCCACGGCCGAACTCCTGGCCCGCCACGCGGAGAACCGCTTCGAGGTACGCCTCGACGCCCCGCTCGACGGCCTGCGCGCCTCGCTTCCTGAGGGCGCGAGGGTCAGCCAGGACGGCGCCGCGACCCAGGTCGTCCTGCCCGACGCCGACACCGGGGCGCTGTACGACTTCCTCGACAAGCTCAGGGAGACCGGCGCTCCACTGTCGGCGGTGACCAAGGCGCAGCCCAGCCTCGAAGAGGTCTTCATCCGGCTCGTCCACGACGAGCCCGCAGCGGAGGAGCGCGCCGTATGAGCACCGCGGTGATCCCGGCCCACGCCACCAGCACGGCCCCGCAGATCCGCCTGTGGGCCAACGAGGTCGGGAAGGGACTGCGCCTGGCCAAGCGACGCTGGGCTATGGCGGTCGTCGGCATGCTCATGAACGCCGCCGTCTACCTGGGCGTCAACTTCTTCATCGGTGGCGGGCACGTCGTCGAAGACCTCATGATCCGCACCTTGCCGGCGCTGATGGCGGTGGTGATCGCCGCAGCCCTGGCGGTCGAAGGCGCGGGCGGCATCGCCGAAGAGATCAACGGCGGCACGCTCGAACAGACGCAGCTGAGCCCGATCACAGCGATCACGAGCGTCCTCGGCAGAGTCACCGCACTGGCCTTGCAGGGCATGGCCGCCGCAGCCGTCCTCTGGATCGGCTTCGTCGCGGCCTTCGGCCTGCAGTACGCGCCGCACCCGTCCGCGATCGTCCCGGCGCTGCTCACCCTCCTCGACGCCATGGGCTACGGCCTGCTGATCGTCGCGATGACGGTGCGGGTCGCGAGCATCGGCGCCATCACCCATGTGTTCAACATGGTGATCATGTTCTTCGGCGGCATGATCGTACCGATCTCCGTCTTCCCTGACGCCCTGGAAGCCGCCGCCCGGCTCATCCCGACCGCCGTGGGAGTCCAGGCGCTTAACACCACGCTCGCCGGCGAGCCGCTGTCGGCCGCCTGGGCAGACGGAACGCTGCCGCTCCTGCTGGTCCACACAACGGTGTTCGTCGCAATTGGCCTCACCGTCTATGCACGCAACATCCGCAAGGCCAAGAGCGAGGGAGGAGTGAGTCCCCGATGACGCCGAGATTCCTCGTCGCCGTAGGAAACGAGGTCCGCAAGGGACTGCGATTCGCCTGGTCGGAACGGCTGCAGATCCTCATCGAACTACCGATGTTCGGCGTGTTCATCCTGCTGCTCGGGCCGCTGCTCGGCGCGGGCGAGAACATCGTCCGCGGACAGGTCGAATGGACCCTCGACAGCGAGACCGTGTCCATCATGCTCGTCTGGTTCCTGCCGTTCACCTTCTTCTACATGCAAGTCGTCAAGATGTTCTGGCGGCTCCTCGCCGAGATCCAGACCGGCACCATCGAGCAGGTCTACCTCTCACCACTCCCGTCCTGGCTGGTAGCAGCCGCCGGGCGAGTGGTGGCCGCCTTGATCGAGACGCTCTTCGTCGCCGCAGGCACGTTCGCCATCGTGGCCCCGTTCACCGACATCCGGATCGACTGGAACGCCGCCGCCCTGATCCCGGCATTCCTGATCACGCTGGCCGCCATCGGGGTATCGCTGATCATCGCCGGAGCGACCCTGGTCTGGAAACGGATCCAGCTCGCCAACGACTTCGTACTGACGATGGTGATGCTCTTCAGCGCCAGCGCCATCCCGCTGATCACGGTGCCGAACTGGTGGGCGACGATCGGCCACTTCTTCCCACTCACCGACGGGGTCGGCAGCCTCTACCGGACCCTGTTCACCGACCAGCCAGTCACCGACCCCTGGGGCCAGGGCGGCCTCGTCTGGCTCCTCACCGTCTCGCTGACCTACCTAGCCACCGGGATCGCAGCCTTCGGCCTCGGCGAACGAATCGCCAAACACCGCGGCACCCTCGGCCGCTACTGAGGCAGCCATATCATGACGGCTGACCTTCCTTCTCCGCGGGAAGGACGTCGGCGACGGTAACGCGATCGCGTTCGAAGGCGCCATCAACGACGCCACGTTGCACGACGCCGAAGCGCTGCTCTCCGCACAGCGAGCCGCGAGCTATGCCGCCACATCCTGACGCAACGACGACATCTGGTTCGGTCTCGACACCGTCATGCCCGCCAAGCAGCACGTCACGCTCGGCCGCCCTGCTCGAAGGCAAAGGGGCGTGAACGGGAGCATCGACCGAGTTTGAGCCGCTATCTCAGGGCGCGTAGTGCCGCTGCGTCCGCTGCGATGTAGGCGGCGAAGCCGGGCCGCTCCTCCGCGGCGACCCAGCGCGCGAACGCCACCTGGAAGACGGTCACCGCGCTGTGGGCGGCGAGGTTGGCGGTGGGCTCGGCGACCCCTCGGGTGCGCAACGCCTCGGCTGTCGCATCGGTCAGCGCCGCGAGCTTCAGCAGCTCGCGCTCGTGCAGGCTCGGGTTGGCCGCGACGATCTGGGAGCGGCGTACGATGTGGTCGCGACGGTCCTCGAGCAGGCCGCCGGCCGCGACCATCCCGGCCAGCGCCGCGTCCAACGGTGCGAGGTCGGCGGGCGCGGCCAGGATCGCGTCGTGCGCCGTCCGTTCCATGGTCTTGGAACCGTCGAAGAGGACCTCGCGCTTGTCGGCGAAGTGCCGGAAGAAGGTGCGCTCGGTCACGCCGGCACGCTCGGCGATGTCGCCAGCGGTCGTCTGCTCGAACCCTCGCTCGGCGAAGAGCTCCATCGCGGCGCGGATCATCCGCCCCTGCGCGTCCGGCTCCCATCGACCCATGCCATGGAGTCTAGTGATTACAGCCACTGACATCACGTGCTAGAGCGCGTCTTCGTCACCGACGCCTCCGGCTAGATCGGGTCGGCCGTCACCGACGAGCTCCTCGCCCACGGCCACGACGTCATCGGCCTCGCCCGCTCCGACGACACGGCCGCCGCCCTCGCGGCGAAGGGCGTCACCGCCCACCGCGGCAGCCTCGACGACCTCGACGGCCTGGCCGCGGCGGCCGCGGCGTCGGACGGGGTCATCCATCTCGCCTTCAAGCACGACTTCACCGACTACGTCGACGCCGGTCGCAGCGAGCACGCCGCCGTCCTGCGGATGCTCGACACGCTCGAGGGCAGCGACCGGCCGTTCCTGCTCGCCTCCGGGCTGGCATCGGGTGTCACCGGGCGCCCGTTGACGGAAGACGACGAGTCACCGCGCCACGGTGCCGACTCGATGCGTGGCGGCAGCGAGAACCTCGCCCTGTCCTACGCCGACCGCGGGGTCCGGCCGGTGGCGAGCAGTGCGGCTACCGCGAACGTTGATGGGGATCGCGAAGGAACGCGGAGCGGCCGGCTACATCGGCGACGGCTCGACCCGGTGGGCGGCCGTGCATCGTTGCGACGCCGCGCGGACGGTCCGACTCGCGCTGGAGAAAGCCCCTCCGGGTGCACGGGTGCACGCGGTGGCGGAGGGCGGCATTGCCTCCCGCGACATCGCCGCTGGCATCGGCGACTACCTCGCCTGCCGACGGTGTCGGTCGCGGCGGAGGACGCCCAGGCCCACTTCGGCTGGATCGGAGGCTTCTTCGGCATGGACGTCACCGCGTCGAGCACACGCACCCAGGAGCTGCTCGGCTGGACACCGAGCGGACCGACGCTCCTCGAGGACATCGCCGCCGGTGCCCACGCGCTGTCGAAGTGACCCTCGTCGTTACCCGGGGGCGCTGAACTTGAACGTCGCCCAGCCGTGGCCAACCGGAGCCTTGTCGCGGTTGACCCACTCGAGGCGGACGCCGCGGTCCTTCTTGGCCATGGCGTGGTCCACCTTGCCGCCCTTGGCCACCTCGAAGCCGGGAAAGTGGTGGCGGCACTCCGAGGCGTACGCGTTGAGGTCGCCTGCGGCCAGGACGGGCGGGTTCGGGTGGCGGGCGGCGTACGCCTGCACGGCCCTCTTGGACTCGAGCCATGCGCGGCGGTTCTTGTGGTTGACCTTCATGCCCCCAGCCGGGCCGCCCGGCGGGTAGTGCACGCCCATGACGAGCCACCGTTGGCCGGACACGCGCAGGTCGACCGCCGGGTAGCGCCGCGGCTCGTGTCGCTTACCCGCGTTCGGCCACCACCACGGCTGGCTCATCTTCAGGAGGACGCGACTCTTGATCTGCACGCCGTTGCGGATGAGCAGCGCTACGCCCGGAGCCTCGGTCCCACACTTGCGTGGTGTACTGCCGCAGCCGGTAGCCCTTGCGGTCGGCGACGGCTCTCAGGTGCTTGCGCGCCTTGTACACCTCAGTGAGCACCATGACGTGCGGCTTCCGGTTGCCGAGGAACTTGCCCACCGGCGGCATGCGGCTGCCCTCGACGTTGGCGATGGACACCCGGACGTTGTCCCGTTGGGCAGCCGAAGCCGACGTCGTGACCGTCAACGTGGCCACCAGCATGACGAACGCGGACAAGGTCGCGAAGACCGGACGTGCACCCCACAGCATCGGCGACCCCATGGCTCGAAGGTCGAGAAACGATCCGGTGGGTAACGCTCCCGGCGGCCGTCGTCGCCAGGGCGTGGTTGTGCGGACCAATTTTCTGCCCGCAGCCGATATATTGTCGGCATGTATCCCGACCGCCTCGAGGACGCACAGATCCGGGAGATCCTCGCCCATGCGCGGGTTCAGCCGGTCGGCGCAGGCGACGGCACACTGTTCGGTGAGCCGCTGCTGATCCTGTACCAGTGGGTCACCGACCTCGCAGACGGACTCCGGTACAGCATCCTCAGCCCGGCCGGCATGGTCGTCGGGCGCTGCCACGAGCTGACCGCAGAGCAGCTCGACCCGGCAGAGAACTCCTTCGGCGAGCTGATGGACCACGCGAACACCGACCGGATCGCGTTCTTCGACCCGTACGGAACGCCCTGGGCGCGGCTCGCGCACAAGAAGGTGTGGAAGAGCAAGGTCACGCTGACCGCCCCCGCAGGCGGCGAGATCGGTGTCTTGCAACAGAAGAACGTCATGGGCAAGGTCAGGCTCGGCCTGCAGGCCGGCGGCCGCGACCTCGGCGAGCTCGTCTCCGACAACACGCGGCTGCTCGGGTTCACCCTCACCGACGCCGCCAAGACCCCGATCGGCCGCGTGCACAAGCTCGGCGGCTACGCGCAACCGGGAGCGTTTGGTCCGGGGCGGGTGCTCGGCTGCTACGTACTCCAGCTGCACGCCCGCCCCGCCCAACCGCTGCACGCCCTGGCGATCGCCGCACCCGTGGCATTCGACCTCGCCTTCAGCCCCACCCAGGCCGGTCACCGTTCGCTCGGCCGCACCGTCACCGGCGACTAGCGACCACCACAACCGGTGCCGCCGAGTGGCTCGGACGCTGGCAAGCGTGACCTGTAGGGCGGCATCGTGCCTGAGGCACCGCAGCCATGCAATGCCTACCCTGGCACTGCAGGGCGCCTCTCACTCGCGCGTGTCGTTTGCCAGCGTTCCCGCGGACAGATCCAGCTCGCGTTCCGCTACCTCCCTGACCACATGGCTCAGATCGTCGGCGCGCTGCGTCGCCGGGCGAATCGAGCGCTGGACTGCGATGCCGGCTAGCGTGACGAGGATCCGCCAGGCGCTCTGCGCACTGTCGTCGGTGGCGAACTCCCGAGCCCGCCTGCCCTTGTCGATCACGCGGGCCAGGAGGTCGACTCCGGCCGCCATCTGACGGTCGACCTCGCGCGCGAGCTTTGGACGCCGACTGGCCGTTACCCATGCGCTCATCCACAGCGCGAGGACCGCTTCCCGGCGCCGCGCCAGGGAGCGCGTGCGGAACTCGGTGAGCGCTTCGGTCGCCGGCAGGTCGTCGAGGCCATCGGCCAGCTGTTCGATGTCGGTCGTCACCACGTGCCGGAAGGCTTCGACGATGAGGTCGTCGATTTGCGGGAAGTAATGGTGCAGCAGGCCCGGCGCGACACCCATTCGCGCGGCAATGTCGCGCCCGGTCAGCCGGTCCAACCCGATCTCGTCGGCCAGGGCGACCGCGACCTCGATGATTTCCGCTCGCCGTTGGGCCGGTTCCTTACGTGTCCTCTTCGCTGCCGTTGACTTCACGATAGGCAGCGTATTAAATGTGTGGCCAAAATAGGTGGCCTCGTGTGCGACAGCCGCTGGTTCAGGACGGAACGAGTCACTCCGGCCGTGACCCGCATCTTCGAGCCGCTCGTCGACCCGCTCCTGCAGGCCAACGCGTGGTATGCGGCACCGACCGAGACGTCTTCGTCGACGCCGGGCTCGGGCTTGTGTCGTTGCGCGCGAACCTTCCCGGTCTCTTCGACAGGGACCCGATGCTCGTGGTCACCCATACGCACCTCGACCACTCGGGCGGCGCGTACGAGTTCGCCGACGTCGCCGTCCATCCGGCCGAGGCCGACATGGTCGAGCGTCCAGGACCCACGAGCCTGTTCGCCCGCGAGCTCTTCGCCCTGCTCGGTATCGCCGACGCCGACTTCATCGCAGCCCTGCCCGAGGTGCCGGTCGAAACCTACCCGTCTCCCGGTTTCGATCCCGCCGCCTTCGCGATCCGCCCAGCCGCCGTAACACGAACCGTGCAGGAAGGCGACCGGATAGACCTCGGCGACAGGCAGCTCACCGTCGTCCATCTACCGGGACACTCGCCGGGAAGCATCGGCCTGCTGGACGAGCACGCGGGAACGCTGTTCAGCGGCGACGCACTCTACGACGGCGTGCTAGACACCGTCGCCGGATCGGACGTGTCGCAGTACCGCTCGACGATGCAGCGCCTGTCAACCACGGCCTGCGACGTCGTCTACCCGGGTCACGGCACGGCGATCAGCCCCGCGCGTGCACACGAAATCGCCACGAGGTACCTGCGCTCCCGACTCCAGACCGACTGAAAGGGCCCTCGACGATGACCTTCCTCGACGTCACCGACTCGTACCTGCTCGTCATCGACATGCAGTCCGACTTCTACGGGCCGGACCGACGCGACATCGACAGAGCCGCGCTCGACGCGGCATTCCAGACAGCCGCATGGGTCACCGCGGTCTCCCGATCGCTCGGCGTCCCCACGGTCGTCACCGAGGAGGACGCGGCCAGCAACGGCACGACGACCGCCGCCATCGTGGAAACAGCTCGGCCAGTCCGCGCAAGTTCGGCGCCGCTATGCGCTGGGTGAGACTCATCTGCACGACGAGGTGGTCGGCGAGCTCACGAGGTTCTCCGCGCAGCGATGAGTTCCTGCGTCCGTTGCGGTCTACCTTGCGAAACCCCCGAGGCCGAGGAGCAGACCAATGGGCAAGATCGTCTCGAACTTCTTCATCTCGCTGGACGGTTGTCGAGTCGCCGGACCAGTGGCATTTCCCGTACTTCAACGACGAGATGGGCGCC
Source organism: Streptosporangiales bacterium (assembly GCA_009379825.1). Lineage (NCBI taxonomy): Bacteria > Bacillati > Actinomycetota > Actinomycetes > Streptosporangiales > Streptosporangiales bacterium. Next base: position 21,153 of record WHTA01000037.1, on the reverse strand, counting down.
GCGATCGGGGTCGGCATGGAGTCCGCTGGGGCGTTCCTGATGGGCCGCAAGCTGTACGAGGAGTGGGCCGAGTACTGGCCGGCGGCGGACGCGGACCAGGACTTCGCCACGTTCATCAACGACATCGACAAGTACGTCCTGTCGAACACCCTGCAACAGGCGGACTGGAACAACACCACGATCATCTCCGGCGACGTGGCCACCGGTTTGCGCGAGGTCAAGGAACGGACAACAGGCGACATCCAGATGTCCGGCTGCGCGACGACCGCTCGCTGGCTGCTCGCCAACGGGCTGCTCGACGAGCTGAACCTGCTCGTCCACCCGATCGCCGTCGGCCACGGCCAACGGCTGTTCGAGGACACCCCGACCCAGCCGCTGAAGCTGCTCAGCTCGAAGACCTTCCAGACCGGCGTCCTGCACCTCGTCTACGCACCGGACGCCAGCTGACCAGAGCGTGGGTCGACGGGAGCGGCGGTTGGAGTGAAGATGGGACGACCACTCGCCGTGGGTGTCGGGAGGTTGTCGTGAGCACCGTCCATCAGCACAAGTTCGTCCTGGACGAGTCCGAGTTGCCGACCAGGTGGTACAACCTGTGCGCCGACCTGCCCGAGCCGCCCCCACCGCCGCTGCATCCGGGCACCCGCGAACCGATCGACCCGGACGCGCTGACGCCGCTGTTCCCGATGGACCTGATCGCGCAGGAGGTCACCACCGACAGGTACGTCGACATCCCCGCCGAGGTGCAGGACGCGTACCGGCTGTGGCGGCCGTCGCCGCTGTACCGCGCCCACCGCCTGGAGGCGGCACTCGGCACGCCCGCGCACATCTACTACAAGTACGAGGGCGTCTCCCCCGCCGGCTCGCACAAGCCGAACACGTCGGTGCCGCAGGCGTTCTACAACGCGCAGGCGGGCGTGCGGAAGCTGACCACGGAGACCGGCGCCGGCCAGTGGGGCACGGCGCTCGCGTTCGCCTGCGCGCTGTTCGACCTCGAGTGCGAGGTGTGGCAGGTCGGTGCGAGCTACGACCAGAAGCCGTACCGCCGCATGATGATGGAGACGTACGGCGCCACCGTGCACCGGTCGCCTTCGCGCCTCACCGAGTCCGGCCGGGCGTTCCCCGACGACCATCCGGGCAGCCTGGGGCTGGCCATCTCCGAGGCGGTCGAGGTCGCCGGGCAGGCCGACGACACCAGGTATTCGCTCGGCAGCGTCCTCAACCACGTACTGATGCACCAGACGGTGATCGGCGAGGAGGCGCTGCTGCAGTTCGAACGGGCCGGCGAGATGCCCGACCTGATCGTCGGCTGCACCGGTGGTGGCTCGAACTTCGGCGGCCTCACCTTCCCGTTCATCCAGGAGAAGCTCGCCGGGCGGATGTCACCGGTGATCCGTGCGGTCGAGCCGGCGGCGTGCCCGTCGTTGACCCGTGGCACGTACGAGTACGACTTCGGCGACACCAGCGGGCTGACGCCGCTGCTGAAGATGCACACGCTCGGGCACGACTTCGTCCCCGACCCGATCCACGCCGGCGGCCTGCGGTACCACGGCATGGCGCCGCTCACGAGTCACATCTACGAGCTCGGTCTGCTCGAGGCGGTCGCCATCCCGCAGCGCGAGTGCTTCGCCGCGGCCGTGCAGTTCGCCCGCGCCGAAGGCATCGTGTCGGCACCCGAGCCCACGCACGCGCTTGCCGCATGTGTCCGGGAAGCCTTGTCCTGCAAGGATTCCGGCGAAGAGAAGGTCATCCTCACCGCGCTGTGCGGACACGGCATGCTCGACCTCGCGGCGTACGACGCGTACCTCGCCGGTCAGATCGTCGACAACGACCTGACCGAGGAAGCCCTGCAGGCGTCGCTGCGGACGGTCCCGCAGCCGGCGGGTTGAGTGTCGGCCCCGGCCACCTCGTGAGTGGCCGGGGCCGCACGGTTCTCTGACGTGTCGCATCGCTCGATCGCGTGACAGGGCCTCGCCTCCTCCTCCATGCCGGCGGTGGTCACTCGGCGCGTCGGCGGGCTATGCCTGGCGGAAGCGGACCGAAGCGGCGAGTGCGATCTTTGCCTTGACGTGGCCGTGCGCGACGACGTGCGCGTTCCCGCTCACCTTGCAGTTGGCCGTCGCCGAGACCACGGCGTCCAGGTCGGTGGCGTTCCTGACCCGGAGCACCAGGTCGCCGTGCGCCTTCAGGCGGTAGCACTTACCCGCGTCCGGGCTCGTGATCTTGTGCGTGGCGCCAGCCTGCGTCTGGTAGCTGAACACCGGCTGTTGGCTGGCCGCCGCCGGCGTGACGGTGGCTGGCACGAGCAGCGCGGCAGCCGCCAGCGCGGCAACGATACGGGTGACCATGACGAGCTCCGATCACAATTAGTACCGGTTATATCACTGTGAGTATCGTAAGCCGGTACGGCGGATCGCGCACCCGTTTCCGCGAGATCGCCCCGTCAGCCGCGTTACGGCGCCCAACCCGCGTGCAGCCATCAGGCACCGAACACCGCGCTGACCAACACTGCGGTCGCGGCGACCGCGACAGCCACGCCCGCACGTGCCCGGGCGAGCTGCACCGCCAACGGGAAGAACAGCACGAAGGCCGGCACCAGGAACCGCGGCTTGGACCCGAAGTACCCCGAGGTGCCGAAGGCGAGTGCGACCGTGACCACCCAGTACGCGAGCAGCGCCATCGGCTGCCGCTGCCGTACACACGAAAGACACAGCCACGCCACGGCGCCCAACCCGAGCACCATGCCGACGCCACCGAGCACCGCGGGGAACGCGGTGAAGGTCGAACCGATGAGCTGTACGAAGTTCAGTCCGGCGTCGAAGCCGTTGTTCCACTGCCCCTGCACGTCGAGGTAGCCGAAGATGCCGCCGCCGGTGTACCACCCGACCCAGAGGACGTAACCGGCCGTACCCCACGGCGCGAGCAGCGCGCCGACGACCGGCTGCCAGCTCAGCTTCCGCTCCCGCACGCACGTGACGAGCGCGGCGACGACGACGGCCGCGACGACGGCCATGCCGAACGGCCGGGTGAGGCCGGCAAGCACCGCGAGCAGCCCGGCCGCCACCCACTGCCGACGGAGTACGGCATACAGCGCCCAGGCGGCGAGCGCGGTGAACAACGACTCGCTGTAAGCCATCGACTGCACGATGCCGACCGGCATGGCGGCCCACAGCATGACCGCATAACAACCCGCACGCGGTCCGTACAACCGCTCGGCGATCAGGTAGATCCCCCACGCGGCGAGCACCGAGGCCACCCAGCTGACCGTCAACCCGGCGTCCCCGTACGATAGCGGGCTCACCGTGACGAGCACCCGCTCCAGCCACGGCAGCAGTGGGAAGAACGCCAGGTTCGAGTGCACAGCACCGTCGGCCAGCTCCACCTGCCAGCCGTAGCCGAAACGCGCGATCCGCATGTACCAGAGCGAGTCCCAGCGCCCGGCGAGCAGCTGGTGCGGGTTGCTGCCCACCACCGCGGCCCACAACGACAACACGAGTAGACCCAGTCCGCGTACCGCCATGTACACCAGCACCACGGGCCACGCCCGGTAGAGCGCCGCCGTGGCCCGGTCGCCCACCATCCGGTGCGGACCACGGGCCGCAGGTATCGCCTCGACGCGCGGACGCTCCAGTACGGGCACGTGTCCCCCGGTTGCTCGTCGATGTCCCCCGTGACGTTAGGTGTCCACGACATAGTGCGGCCATAGGTGTGCTTGGCGCCTGCACAGTCCTTGGTGGACGCCAGGTCGGTTGGTACCGTGTGTCGCTCCGAACCGAGTGGACTGGGGAGCACTGATGACCGGGTCAGCCGTCGCCGCCGATGGTCGCGAGCGGTGGGGAAGCAAGGTCGGATTCATGTTGGCCGCCGCGGGATCGGCGGTCGGCCTCGGCAACATCTGGCGGTTCCCGGCCGTCACGTACGAGAACGGCGGCGGGGCCTTCATCATCCCGTACCTCGTCGCACTCGTGACCGCAGCGTTACCGATCCTCATGCTCGAGTACGGTCTCGGCCACAGGTACCGGGCCGGCGCACCGTTCACGTTCCGCCAGATCCGGCGCCGGTGGGAGTGGCTGGGCTGGTGGCAGACCGCCGTGTCGTTCCTCGTCGTCACGTACTACGTGACGATCCTCGGCTGGTGCCTGAGCTACATGGTGTACTCGTTCGGCACCCAGTGGGGTGACGACCCGGCGGGGTTCTTCATCGGCAGCTTCCTCGGCACCTCGGCCGACGGCGACCCGTCGGGGTTCTGGCAGTTCGGCGGGCTCCAGCTCAAGGTGCTGCTCGCGGTGGCGATTGCCTGGCTGCTCGTCTACGCGATCCTCATGCGGCGCGTCAGCAAGGGCATCGAGCTGGCCGCGAAGGTCTTCATGCCGTTGCTGGTCGTGCTGCTGCTCATCATCGTCATCCGCGGCATCACCCTGCCAGGTGCCGCCGTCGGGTTGGACGTGTTGTTCACGCCCGACTTCGCCGCACTGGGCAACCCGGCGGTGTGGATCGCCGCGTACGGCCAGGTGTTCTTCTCGACCAGCATCGCGTTCGGCACGATGATCGCGTACTCGAGCTACCTGCAGCGCAAGACGGACCTCACGAACAGCGCCGCCGTCGTCGGGCTGTCCAACTCCGGTTTCGAGATCCTCGCTGCGGTCGGCGTGTTCTCGGTGCTCGGCTTCCTCGCCAACGCGTCAGGCGCACAGGTGACCGACGTCGTGGAGAGCGGTGTCGGCCTCGCGTTCATCGCGTTCCCCGCGATCATCAACGAGCTGCCCGGCCTGAACAGCCTCTTCGGCGTGCTCTTCTTCGGCGCGCTCTTCATCGCCGGCATCACGTCCGCGGTATCCATCCTGGAGCCGGGGATCGCGGCGGTACGGGAGAAGTTCTCGCTCAGCCGGCCGGCCGCCGTCACCATCCTCACCGGGTTGGCCGCACTGATCAGCCTGCTGTACGTGAGCAAGGGTGGCCTGTTCTACCTCGACACGGCGGACCGGTTCCTGAACAACTTCGGTCTGGTGCTGTGTGGCCTCGGCGAGATCGTCCTGGTCGGCTGGGTCGCGCGTGCCCTGAACGGCATGCAGACCCACCTGAACGCCACCTCGTACTTCAAGGCCGGTTGGTGGTGGAAGGGCTCGCTGCTCATCATCACACCGCTGCTGCTCGGCTCGATGACCGTCTACAACCTCTACACCGAGCTGACCACCAGGTACGAGGACTACCCGCTGTCCGGCCTCATCGTGATCGGCTGGGGTGCCGTCGTGCTGTCCCTCGCCGTCGCCGTGCTCATGCAGGCGGTCCGCAAGTCGCACCAGATTCCTTCGGAAGGGTGAGCGCCGTGGGTACAAGCGCCATCGTCATGTTGCTCATCGGTGTCGTCGTCGTCTACGGCAGCCTGACCGCGGCCGTGGTCAACTACATCCGGGCGTCCCGCAAGGACGTCTCCTGAGGAGGCGTCGGCCGGCGCGGCTAGGCTCGTCCCCGTGGAGCTGATACATACCGGCAAGGTCCGTGACGTGTACGCAGAAGGCGACGACCTGGTGCTCGTCGCCTCCGACCGCATCTCCGTCTACGACGTGGTGCTGCCCACGCCGATCCCGGACAAGGGCAAGATCCTCACGGCCCTGTCGCTGTGGTGGTTCGAGCAGCTCGCGGACGTCTTCCCGAACCATGTGATCTCCGGCACCGACGTGCCGGCGGAGTTCGCTGGCCGCGCGGTGCGGTGCCGGCGGCTGGACATGGTGCCGTTCGAGTTCATCGCCCGCGGCCACCTCGCCGGGCTCGGCCTGCGCGAGTACCAGACCACCGGCGCGATCTCCGGCGTGCAGCTGCCGGCCGGTCTGCTCGAGGGGTCGCGGCTGCCCGAGCCGATCTTCACGCCGACCACGAAGGCCACCGCGGGCCACGACGAGTTCGTCACCGCCGACGCGTTGGTCGACGAGCTCGGCGCCGACACGACGCAGGCGCTCGCCGACGCCACGGTGGAGATCTACCGCCGTGGCGCGAAGCTCGCCGCCGACCGCGGCATCGTCATCGCCGACACGAAGCTGGAGTTCGGCCGGGCACCCGACGGCAGCCTGGTGCTCGCCGACGAGCTGCTCACCCCGGACTCCTCCAGGTTCTGGCCGGCCGACAGGTGGCAACCTGGCCAGCCGCAGTACGCGATGGACAAGCAGGTCGCGAGGGACTGGGCGTCCGGGCTGGACTGGGACAAGACGGAGCCTGGCCCGGAGATCCCGGACGACGTCGTCGCCGCCATCCAGGACCGCTACGCCGACGTCTACGGCAGGATCACCGGCGAGCGCTGGACGTTCTGACGAGCGTCTTGCCGGTGTTCGCACCGTCCAGCATGGCGATGAACGCGTCCGGCGCGTTGTCGACGCCGTCGACGATCGTCTCCTCGTAGGAGAGCTTGCCGTCGCGCAGCAGCGGGCCGACCGCGCCGAGGAACTCGCCGTACCTGTCGTAGTGGTCGCGGATGATGAACCCGCGTACGGTGAGCCGCTTCTGCACGATCTGGAACAGGTTCCGCGGGCCGGGCGGTGGCTCGGTCGCGTTGTAGACCGACACCGCACCGCAGGCGGCGATCCTGCCGAAGTCGTTCATCACGGCGATCGCCGCCTCCAGCTGCTCGCCGCCGACGTTGTCGAAGTAGACGTCGATGCCGTCCGGTGCCGCCGCGGCGAGCTGTTTCACCGCCGGGCCGTCCTTGTAGTTGAACGCGGCGTCGAAGCCCAGCGTGCCGGTCACGTACTGCACCTTCGCCGCGGTGCCGGCACTGCCGACCACCCGCGACGCACCGCCCAGCTTGGCGAGCTGCCCGGCGATGCTGCCGACGGCGCCGGCCGCGGCGGAGACGAAGACCACGTCGCCCGCCCGCATCCCGGCGGCCTCGTGCAGGCCGTAGTGCGCGGTGAACCCGGTGCCGCCGAGCACGCCCAGGTAGACCGAAGGGCTCGGCACGGCGGACACGTCGACGCGCCGGAAGTCGCCGGCGGCCGCGACCGCGTACTCGCGCCAGCCGTGCTGGTGCACCACCACGTCGCCGACCGCGAGCCGGTCGCTCGCCGACGCGACCACCTCGCCGACGGCCGCACCGGTCATCACCTCGCCGACCCGGAACGGCGGCACGTACGACTTCGCGTCGTTCATCCGCCCGCGCATGTACGGGTCGACGGAGAAGAACAGGTTGCGCACCTGCACCTCACCCGTGGTCGGGGAGCGCACGTCGGTTTCGACGAAGGCGAAGTTCGCCATCGTCGGCGCACCGTGCGGGCGAGCCGCCAGGTGCACCTCACGGCTGCGGGTACTCATCCGCCACCACCCCTCACTCGTCGCCGAGCGTCAGCACCACCTTGCCGACGCTGCTGCCCGACGTGACGTACGCGTACGCCGCGTCGAGGTCGGTGAACGCGAACACTCGGTCCACGGGTACTCCGAGCCTGCCAGACCCGACGAGCGGAAGCACGTCCGCGCGTACGCCCGCCACCACCTCCGCGTGCTCCGCCGAGGTTCTCGTGCGGAACGTGGTACCGACCAGGCGGACCCTGCGGTACGCGAGCCGGCCGAGGTCGAGCAGCGCACGGTCGCCGGCCAGCCTGCCGACCTGCACCACCGTGCCGCCAACCCGGGTCGCCGCGATCGCCCGGTCGGTCAGCTCGCCGCCGACGTGGTCGACGACCACGTCCGCGCCCGCACCACCGGTGCTCTCCAGGACGGCGTCGGCGAGGTCGGTCGTCGAGGTGTCGATCGCCACGTCCAGACCTGGCACCAGCTTCAGCTTCGCCGCCGACCGCGAAGTGCCCAACACGGTCGCCGCGCCGAGCTCGCGGGCGAGCGCGGCGGCGAACACGCCCACGCCGGACGTGGCGCCCAGCACGAGCACCGAGTCACCCGGCCGGAGGCCGGCACGTGCCACGAGAGCGTCGTGCTCGGTGAGGCACGCCACCGGCAATGCCGCCGCGGCGGTCCAGGTCAGCGCCGCCGGCACCGGCAGCAGCAACCGCGCGTCGACCACCGCGTACTCGGCGAACGCACCGTTGACCATGGCCATCACCCGGTCGCCCGGCACGACGCCCGTGACCTCGCCGCCCACCCACTCGACCGCACCGGCAAGCTCCGCGCCTGCGACGTTCGGCAGCGCCGGATCGTGCGCCTTGCCGCGGTACCGCCCGTCGCGCTCGTCCAGGTCGGCCCGGTTGAGACCGACAGCGTGTACTCGCACCAGCACCTCGTGCGGCGCCGGCGTCGGCACCGGTAGCCCGGTGTACGCCCAGCCGCCCGCGCCGACCACGACCGCCTGCAACACGCTAGCTCTCGTAGAAGACGCGCTCGAAGACGTTGCGGGCGTGCCGCGCCGAACGCCGGTAGTCCTCGACGAGCGAGCCCACGTGGTCGGGTTCGTAGCCGAGCACCCGGGCGACCGCGCCGCGTTCCTTGAACTCGACGGGAATCGTGTCGCCCTGCTTGCCGGTGACCAGGCCGCGCGCGTTGCGCACCCGGCTGGCGAACCGCCAGGCGGCGACCAGCTCGTCGCGGTCGGCCGGGTCGAGCAGCTCGGCCACGACGGCCTGCTCGAGCGCGGTGACCGTACCCGTGGTGCGCAGCGCCGGTTGCGCGCCCGCGTGCCGGAGCTGGAGCAGCTGCGCGACCCACTCGACGTCGGACAGGCCACCGGGGCCGAGCTTGACGTGCATGGCGGGGTCCACGCCGCGGGGCAGCCGCTCCGCCTCCATCCGCGCCTTCAGCCGGCGGATCTCCTTCAGCGCACTGCCGCCGAGGCCCTGCGCCGGGTAGCGCAGCGGCTCGATCGACGCGCTGAACCGCTCCCCGAGCTCCCGGTCGCCGGCCACCGGCCGCGCCCGCAGCAGCGCCTGGCTCTCCCACGGCGACGACCACCGCTGGTAGTACGCCTGGTACGAGGCCAGGCTGCGCACCAACGGTCCCGACCTGCCCTCGGGGCGCAGATCCGCGTCGATGGTCACCGGCGGGTCGGGGCACGGCAGCGCCAGCAACCGCCGCAGCTCGTCGGCGACCGCGTGCGCCCACCTGGCGGCGTCCTCGTCCGCGACGCCGGTGCCCGCCTCGTACACGAACAGCACGTCGGCGTCGCTGCCGTACGCCATCTCCGCGCCGCCGAAGCGCCCCATCCCGATCACGGCGAACCGGCCGGGCGCCGGCTCCCCGGCGCGCACCGTGCGCAGCGCCACGTCGAGCGCCGCGGCGATGGTGACCTCGGTGACGGTCGTCAGCGCGGCGCCCACCGCCTCGACGTCCAGCGAGCTGAGCAGGTCGGCCGCCGACACCCGGAACAGCTCCCTGCGACGCACCCCGCGCAGGCCGGCCACCGCGCGCTCCGGGTCGTCCTGCCGGCCGACGATGGACGCGGCCTCGCGCGCCAGCGCGTCGTGCGGCCGCGGCACCAGCTCCTCTTCCGCGCCGACGATGCGCACCGCCTCGGGTGCGCGCAGCAGCAGGTCGGCCGCGTACCGGCCGGCGGCGAGCACCTTCGCCAGCCGTTCCGCCGCGGCGACCTCCTCCCGCAGCAGCCTGAGGTACCAGGGCGTGCGGCCGAGTGCGTCGCTGGCCTGCCGGAAGGCGAGCAGCCCGTAGTCCGGGTCGGGGCCGTCGGCGAAGTAGCCGAGCATCACCGGCAGCAGCGTGCGCTGGATCGCCGCCCGCCTGCTGACCCCCGCAGTCAACGACTCGATGTGCCGCAGGGCACCCGCGGGGTCGGCGTAGCCGAGCGCCTCCAGCCGGCGCCGGGCCGCCTCCGGCGTGAGCGACACCTGCTCGCCTGGCAACCTGGCGACGGCGTTCAGCAACGGCCGGTAGAACAGCTTCTCGTGCAGCCGCCGCACCTCCCGCGCGTGCCGCTGCCACTGCTCCACCAGCTCGCTGATCGGCTGCGTGCGGTAGCCGAGCGCACGGCCGAGGCAGCGCAGCTCGGCGTCCTCAGCGGGCACGACGTGGGTGCGGCGCAGCCGGCGCAGCTGCAGCCGGTGCTCCAGCGTGCGCAGGTAGCAGTACGCGTCGGCGAGCGGCGGGCCGTCGTCGCGGCCGACGTAGCCGCCGTCGGTCAGCGCGGCCAGCGCGGCCAGCGTGTTGCCGCTGTGCAACGTCTCGTCGGACCGGCCGTGCACGAGCTGCAGCAGCTGCACCGCGAACTCCACGTCGCGCAGGCCGCCGCGGCCGAGCTTGAGCTGACGGTCCGCGTCGCGCTGCGGCACGTGCTCCTCCACCCGGCGGCGCATCCCCTGCACCTCGTCGACGAAGCCGTCCCGGTCGGCCGCGTGCCACACCAGCGGCGTGACCCTGCCGACGTACTCCTCGCCGAGCGCGAGGTCGCCGGCCACCGGCCGCACCTTCAGCAGCGCCTGGAACTCCCAGGTCTTCGCCCACCGGTTGAGGTACGACTCGTGGCTGGCGAGGGTACGTACCAGCGGCCCCGCCTTGCCCTCCGGCCGCAGCGCCGCGTCGACCGGCCACAGCACGCCCTCCTGGGTGTTCTGCGAGCAGGCGCGCATCATGCCGGCGGCGAGCTTCGTCGCGGTCGCCAGCGCCACCGCCTCGTCGCCGTCCGGGACCGGCTCGGCGACGAAGATGACGTCCACGTCGCTCGAGTAGTTCAGCTCGCGCCCGCCGCACTTGCCCATGCCGAGCACCGCGAGCCGGCAGGGCGCGGCGTCGGCCGGCAGCTCGGTGCGCGCGATGGCCAGCGCGGCCTCGAGCGCGGCGCAGGCGAGGTCGGACAGCAGGGCGGCCACCTGGTCCAGGGCGAGCTCGCCGGCCAGGTCGCGGGCGGCGACGACCAGGAGCGCACGCCGGTAACCGACCCGAAGCGCGTCGTACGGGTTGCCGTCCGCCGTCGACGCGCACGGCTGGTCCGCGACGGGGTCCGCCCCGACGGCCGCGAGCAGGTCGGCCCGCGGCCGCTGCCCCACCGGCTCGCGCAGCGCCCGCCACTGGCCGGGGTGCCGCACCAGGTGGTCGCCGAGCGCGGAGCTGAACCCGAGCACCGCGAGCAGCCGGTGCCGCAGCGCGTCGTCGCCGCGCAGGGTGTCGTCGAGGGCGGCCAGCTCGCCGGCGTCCGGGTCGGCACCGGACGCGATCGCGTCGCGAAGCCGGCACACGTTCGCCAGCGCGAGGTCGGGGTCGGCGGTGTCCGCCAGGTCACCGACCAGCTCGGCCGCGATCCCGTCGAGCAGCTCGCTCGCGGCCTCCGGGTCGGCGAAGCCCAACCGCGCCAGCCGGCCGAGCAACGTCGTCCGTTCTTCGCCCAGATCCGCCCGCACGCCCCGAGACTATCCCGCCGGCCGGCGACCGCACGCCGCGCGCACCCGTCCTTGGTAGGGTTGGCGAGACTTTCGGATATCGGATCCAAGGAGCTGCCGTGCCTCTCGCCGGTGCCCTCGACGGGCTGGTCATCGCGGACTTCTCCCGGGTACTCGCCGGACCGTACGCCACCATGCTGCTGGCCGACCTGGGTGCCACGGTGGTGAAGGTCGAAACCCCGATCGGCGACGAGACCCGCAGGTGGGGACCGCCGTGGGCGACCGACGGCGTCAGCACGTACTATCTTTCTGTCAACCGCAACAAGCACTCCATCGCCCTCGACCTGCGCACCGAGGAGGGCCTGGCCGACGCCGTCGCCATCGCGACCAAGGCGGACGTCTTCGTCGAGAACTTCCGCGCCGGCAGCCTGGACCGGATGGGCCTCGGCTACGAGGCGCTGCGTGCGCACAACCCCGGGCTGGTCTACTGCTCGATCACCGGCTTCGGCGCCGCGTCGCGGCTGCCCGGGTACGACGCCGTCGCGCAGGCGGTCTCCGGGCTGATGTCGGTCACCGGGCCGGCGGACGAGCCGAGCAAGGTGGGCGTGGCCATGTCCGACGTGACGACCGGCATGCACGCCGCCATCGGCATCCTCGCCGCCATCAGGCACCGCGACCGCACCGGCGAGGGGCAGCACCTGCGGCTGAGCCTGCTGTCGTCCACGCTGTCCGCGCTGGTGAACGCCGGCAACGCGTACACGGAGACCGGCGAGTCGCCGCGCTCGATGGGCAACAGGCACCCCAGCCTTTGCCCGTACCAGCCGTTCGAGACTGCCGACCGGCCGCTGGTCATCGCGTGCGGCAACGACGCGCAGTTCGGCGCGCTGTGCACGTGTCTCGGGGTGCCCGAGCTGGCCGCCGACCCGCGGTTCGCGCACAACGCCTACCGGGTGGCGCACCGCGACGAGCTCACCGGGCTGCTCGGCGAACGGCTGGCGGCGAAGGGCGCCGACGAGTGGGAGACGCTGCTCGGCGACGCCAGCGTGCCGTGCGGCCCGGTCAACGACATCGGCGGCGGGCTCACGCTGGCGACGGCGCTGGGGCTCGCGCCCGTCGTGCAGGTCGGCTCGCGCTCCCAGGTGGCCAGCCCGTTCCAGCTGTCCGCCACCCCACCCACGTACCGCACGCCGCCGCCGGACGTGGACGAGCACGGCGACGCGGTCCGGCACTGGCTGACGGGCGGTGAGCTGACGTGAGCGGCTCGGTGAAGCCGCCCACCGCGCAGCAGGCCGTGCTGGCCGAGCTGCGCGGCTTCCTCACCGCGGGGACACTGCGTCCCGGCGAGCAGATCCGCCAGGACGCGCTGGCCGAGGAGCTCGGCGTCAGCCGGGTGCCGCTGCGCGAGGCGCTGAAGATCCTGGAGGGTGAAGGCCAGGTCACCTACGCCGCCCACCGCGGCTACTTCGTCGCGGAGCTCTCGCTGGCCGACCTGCTCGAGGTCTACCGGATCCGCGCGCTGCTGGAACCGGAGGCGGTAGGCGAGGCGCTGCCGCGGCTCACCGCCGAGGACGTCACCCGCGTGCTCGACGCGCACCACGACGTCGAGCGGGCGTCGGCCGCCGGCGACCTGGCCGCGATGACCGAGGCCAACCGCCGCTTCCACTTCGCCCTGATGGACCCGTGCGGGCTGCCCAGGCTGGTCAGGTTCGTCCGGCTGCTGTGGGACGCCACCGACGCGTACCGCTCGTTGTACTACAACCTCGCCGAGCACCGGTCGACCGTCGTGCACGAGCACGAGCAGGCGGTGGCGGCCATCCGAACCGGCGACGCGGACACCCTGGTGAAGGTGCTCGACGAACACCGCGAGAACGCCGTCGCCGCCCTGCGCACCCTGCTCCCCACCGACCCCGCGTAAACCGCGGCGGCGCAGGTCGCGGGCTGTCAGCTGCCGTAGTGGTATCGGCAGGCCGCAATGCGGATCTCGTCGTCGGCGACCTTGTACACGAGACGGTGCTCGTCGGTGACCCGGCGCGACCAGTAGCCCTGGAAGCCGTGTTTGAGTGGTTCGGGTTTGCCGATACCCTCGTTGCCGTTGCGCTGGATCTCTTTGATCAGCACGTTGATCCGCTTGAGGGTTTTGCGATCCTGAGTCTGCCACCAGAGGTAGTCGTCCCAGGCGTTCTGGTCCCAGACCAGCTTCATTCCACCAGGTCCCGCCGGATCCCCTCGCCGTGTTCGAGCCGCTCAATGGATGTCAGCAGCCGGCGAGCGTTCTCCGGGCTCTTGAGCAGGTAGGCGGTCTCCTTCAACGACTCATAGTCGTCGAGCGCAACCATGACCACGGGGTCGTGCCCAGCACGAGTGATGATCACTTCCTCGCGGTCATCGGTGACGGAGTCCAGCGTCTCGGCGTACCGTGCGCGGGACTCGGAGTACGACATGGTCCTCACGATCCACCTCCCTACGTACAAGAAATTGTACGCACACGAGGGCGTTGCGGCAAGTGAGCTACCGTCGCGGCGGCGCGCTACCGGTCGGTGGCGTGCACGAGCTGGGCGAAGCGGTGGGCCACGGCGCGCCACACGGGGGTCGACACCGGCTCGTCGATGATCGCCTGCCGGTACACCTGCTCGGGCTCGAAGCCCTGCGTACGCATGGTGTCGGCGTTCCACTGCGGGATCCGGTCCGGCGTCGTCTCCGGGTGGAACTGCACGCCCCACGCCCGCGGGCCGACCCGGAACGCCTGGTACGGGCAGCGCTGCGTCTCCGCCAGCCACACCGCATCCGGCGGCAGCGCGGTGATCGCGTCCACGTGGTGCTCGATCGCCGGCACCACGTCGGGCAGCCCCTGGAACAGTGGGTCGTCGGCCGCCTCCGCGCGGATGGTGACGGGGGTGCTGCCGTTCTCCGGCGCGCCGACGTCGCCCTGCACCTCGCCGCCGGCGACGTGCGCGAGCAGCTGGCCGCCGAGACAGATGCCGAAGAACGGCACACCGGCCGCTAGCGCCTGGCCGGCCAGCTCCCTGGTGCGGGCGAGCCACGGCGCCCGCTCGTCGTCGTCGGGCAGGTAACCGCCGCCGAGCACGAGCAGCGCGTCGTGTTCCAGCGTCCGCGGCAACGAGGTGCCGGCGTACGCGGGCACGACGTCGACGACGAGGCCGTCCTCGGTCAACCAGTCGCCGAAGCGGCGCGGCCCGCCGCGCTCGCCGTTCTGTACGGCCAGCACCCGCGGCGGACCGTGGCTCGTCCCTGCCATCGCCGCCAGGTTAACCGGCGGCGCGCACCGCCGGGATGACCTCGTCGGTGAGCACCTTGATCTGCTCCCGCCAGTTCCACGACGTGATCCGCAGCGTGATCTCGGTGGCGCCGTCGGCGTACAGCTGGTTCAGGTCGGCGATGACCTGGTCGACCGAGCCCGCGGCCGTCCAGTACTTGGCGTCCTCCTCCGAGTACACCGGGCCGTAGTACTCCCTGAGGAACCGGTAGCTCTCGTCGTACGCGGCGTCGCGGTCCGGGTTGAGGTTGACGTTGTGGTAACCGACGACCGGGAAGTTGTCCGGGTCGCGCCCCTCCTCCTCCAGGTACTGCCGCACCAACGGCCAGTTCTCGGTCAGGTAGCCGGGCGCCTTCCTCGTGGTCATCCAGCCGTCGGCCAGCCGCGCGACGCGCCGCAGCGCCTTCTCCGCACGCAGCCGCGGGTCCGGGTTCGACGCGATGTGGATCGGCGGCGGCGACTGCACCGGCTTCGGGTTCACGGAGACGTCCTCGAAGCTGAGGTACCGGCCCTCGAACGTCACGTTGTCCTCGGTCCACAGCCGGCGGAGGATGTGCATGTACTCCTCCAGCCGGCCGGTGCGCGACTTGTCGGTGACGCCGTACAGCGCGCCCTCCTTCGCCGACGCGTCCCGCGCCTTCACGATGCCCGTGCAGGCGGCGAGCAGCATCCGCCCGTTGGAGAGCTGGTCGAGCGTCGCCCACTGGTCGGCGAACAGGATCGGGTCACGCACGGGGAAGCTCGCCATGCAGCCGACCGCGAGCTCGACCCGTTCGGTCACAGCGGCGAGCGAACCGAACAGCGCGATCGACTCAGGGCGCGGCTTGGCCAGCAGGCTGTCGCCGATCCACAGCGAGTCGTAGACACCGGACTCGTCCGCGAAGTGACCGGTCTCGACGAGCTCGGAGTACGTGATCGCGTCGAAGAACACACCGCGCTGCGGCAGGGTAAGGCCGAGCTTTCTGGCCATGCCAGGTTCCTTTCTCGGGTCAGGACAGCGTTACCTGTCCGTTCGGGGTGTCGAGCACGACCTCGAAGCCGGGCGCTCCCCGGTGCAGGTCGAGCGTGACGTCCAGCGCGTCGAGGTCCTTGCGCACCGCGTCCGGGTCCGGGTGTCGGCCGGCGAACGAGAGCAGCGGCAGCTCGGGCAGGTCACCGGTCGCCGGCTGCGGCGAGTCCTGCCAGTCGATCAGCGCCGGCACCAGGCCATCCTTGTTCTCCGGCGGCCACTTGGCCAGCCGCCACTCCAGCAGCGACCCCTTCGGGGTCTGCCGCGACATCGGCTGCACCTCGCCGGGCTCGTAGCCGCGCTCCCTGGCCCGCCGGATCGTCCCGTCCAGGTCGGTGGGGTGCACCAGCCAGGCCACGATGCGCGGCTCGGTCAGCTCGTGGATGCCCCACGCGGTGGTGCCCCGGCCGGGCGCGGACGGGTCGTCCGGCCCGATCAGCTCGAGGTAGGCGAGCGGCCCGAGCCGCACCAGGTGGTTGCGGCTGCCCTTGCCCACGTGTCGGCCGCCGAACGGCGCGTGCACCCCGGTGCGTTCCTCGAACGACGCGACCAGCTCGTCGACGTCGGGCGCGGCGTAGACGATGTGGTCGAGTTGCGGCTCGATCACTGGTTCCTGCCCTCCCAGCTGCTATGGTCCGGAACAGACGATGCCGTGTCGGCGGTCGGCTGCCAACTGGATGAGACGAATGTCTCCAGTTGTCCATCCTGCCCTCATCGGGTACGTACGACCTCAGGACCGAGGTCACCGACCCGGCGGCAGCCGGCCAGCCCCATGGTGAGGTCGAGGTCGGCCGCCAGGTTCCTGATCACCTCGCGTACGCCGGTCTCGCCGGCCACCGCGAGGCCGTAGACGTACGGCCGGCCGACGAGCACGGCGCTAGCGCCGAGCGCCAGCGCCTTGACCACGTCCGCTCCGGTGCGTACGCCGCTGTCGAAGAGCACCGGCAGCCGCCCGGCCACCGCCGCCACCACGTCGGGCAGCGCGTCCAGCGCGCCGACGGCACCGTCGACCTGCCGGCCGCCGTGGTTCGACACCACCACCGCGTCCACGCCGGCGTCGACCGCGTGCGCCGCGTCGTCGGGATGCAGGATGCCCTTCAGCACGATCGGCAGTGTCGTCAGCTCCCGCAGGTGCGCCAGGTCGGGCCACGCCAGCGTCGGCCGGGAGAACACGTCGAGGAACGTCTCGACGGCCGCCACCGGTCGCGGCGACCGCAGGTTGCGCAGGAACGCGCCTGGATGGGCGCGGGCCAGGTCGACGAGCGTCCGCACGGCAGCCGGCGCCGGCCGCGGGCGTTCCCGCGGCTGGGGGTGGGCGAGCCGGTCGTCGACTAGGCGCCGGAACACCGGGTCCGAGGTGTACTGGGCGATGCCGTGACCGTGCGCGAACGGCAGGTACGCACGGTTCAGGTCCCTCGTCCGCCAACCCAGCATGGTGGTGTCCAACGTCACGACGATGGCGTCACAGCCAGTAGCCTCCGCGCGGGCGACGAAGCTCCGCACCAGGTCGTCCGACGAGCTCCAGTACAGCTGGAACCACCGCGGCCCGTCCCCCATCGCCGCCGCACACTGCTCGAGCGGGCGCGACGCCTGGGTGGAGAACACCACGGGCACGCCTTCCGCGGCCGCGGCACGCGCGACCGCCACGTCCGCCTGCCGGTGCACGATCTCGAGCGCACCCACGGGCGCGAGCAGCAGCGGCGTGGGCAGCCGGCGCCCGAGCACGGTCACCGCCGTGTCGCGCTCGGCCACGTCGACCAGCATGCGCGGCACGATGCGCCTGCGCTCGAACGCCGCCCTGTTTGCACGAACCGTCGACTCGACGCCCGCACCACCTGCGACGTAGTCGAAAGCCGCGCGGCTCAGCGAACGGCGGGCGCGCCGCTTCAGCGCGGCGTAGCCGACGGGGACGACCGGACGGCGCCCGACGGCCCCGGCCCGGTAGATCGCCGCCTGGCGTTGCCTACCGCTGCTCACCGGCGGTCACAGCTCGGCGAGCCGTTCCGCGTACGAGGAGCGGACGAGGACCTTGCCGTCCTCGACGACGGTCTCCTCGTCGAGGAACTCGAAGAAGCCGATGGTGCCGCCGCCGGGCTCCGGCACGAGGTTCGCGCCTTCCCGCAGCGCCCGCCAGGCCGCACCGGGCAACGTCGCCGCGACCACGGTGCGTTGCACACCTACGTGCGCCAGGTACCTGCGCAACAGCGCCTCGCCGCGATAGATCGCCGGCCCACCGAGGTCGGGCACCCGGCCGGAGGGGCCGGCCGCGACCAGGTCGGCGAGCCGCCGTGCGACGTCGCGTACGTCCACCGGCTGCACCCGTAACCGCGGCACCACCACGAGCGGCGGGCGCGCGAACTGCTGCGCCAGGGCGAGCACGAAGTCGTGGAACTGCGTAATGCGCTGGATGGTCCAGTCGACGTCGGACTCCTCGACCAGCTGCTCGGCTTCGAGCTTGGACTTGTAGTACGTGTACGGCACCTTGTCGACGCCGACGATCGAGACGTAGACGACGTGCCGCACCTCGGCCAGCCTAGCGGCGGCCAACAACCGCTTGGTGCCCTCTTCGTCGACCGCCTTGTGGCGTACCAGATCGGTGGCACAGTGCACGATCGTGTCGACGCCGGCGACCGCTTCCTCGATCCCCTCGTCGCTTGTGAGGTCGACGTTCACCTTCTTCGTACGAGGTGGCAGATCGACCAGCCCACGACTCATGGCTCGCACTCGATAACCGCGCCGAGCAAGCTCGGCGACTACCGGCTCACCGAGGACCCCGGACGCCCCTGTGACCAGAACATTCGTTGCTTCCGCGTCGTCGGTCGTGCCCATGGCGTTACGCTACCGCCAATCGCTTCATGGGTCAGAGGATCGGAAGATATCGATCCCGTTCGTAAGCAGTCACTTGGCGTTGGTAGTCCTTCCACTCCTCGCGCTTGTTGCGCAAGAAGAAGTCGAAGACGTGCTCACCCAGCGTTTCCGCGATCAGCTCACTGTCCTGCATGACGGCGATCGCTTCGGAGAGGCTCTCCGGCAACGGCTCGATGCCGAGCACTCTGCGTTCGGCGTCGGTCAACGCCCACACGTCGTCCTCGGCTCCGTCGAGCAGCTCGTACTCCTCCTCGATGCCCTTCAACCCGGCGGCGAGGATCACCGCGAACGCCAGGTACGGGTTGCACGCGGAGTCCGGTGAGCGTACCTCGACCCGGGTGGAGTGGCCACGCTGCGAGTACATCGGGATACGGATGAGCGCCGACCGGTTGTTGTGTCCCCAGCACACGTACGCGGGGGCCTCGCCGCCGGCGCCCGCGGTCTGCCCGGCGGAGCTCCACAGCCGCTTGTACGAGTTGACCCACTGGTTGGTCACCGCGGCGTATTCCCTGGCGTGCCTGAGCAGGCCGGCGATGAACGAGCGGCCGACCTTGGACAGCTGGTACTGCCCGCCCGGCTCGTAGAACGCGTTCTGCTCACCTTCGAAGAGGGAGAAGTGCGTGTGCATACCCGAGCCGGGGTACTCGGTGAACGGCTTCGGCATGAACGAGGCGTAGACAGACTGCGACAGCGCGACCTCTTTCATGACGAACCGGAACGTCATGATGTTGTCCGCGGTGCTCAGCGCGTCGGCGTACCGCAGGTCGATCTCCTGCTGCCCGGGCGCGCCCTCGTGGTGGCTGAACTCCACAGAAAGGCCCATGTTCTCCAGCATGGTGACGGCCGTGCGCCTGAAGTCGCGCGCGACGCTGTGCGGCGTCTGGTCGAAGTAGCCGCCCGAGTCGATCGGCACCGGATAGCCGCCCGGCGTCGGCGGGTCGGTGAAGAGGAAGAACTCGATCTCCGGGTGGGCGTAGAAGGTGAAGCCGAGGTCACCGGCACGCTTCAGCGCCCGCCGCAGCACGTGCCGCGGGTCGGCGTGGCTCGGCGAGCCGTCCGGCATCAGGATGTCGCAGAAGATCCGTGCCGCGCCCGGCGCGTCGGTGCGCCACGGCAGGATCTGGAACGTCGTAGGGTCCGGCTTCGCGAGCATGTCCGACTCGTAGACCCGGGCGAAGCCCTCGATGGCCGAGCCGTCGAAGCCGATGCCCTCCTCGAACGCGGACTCCAGCTCAGCGGGCGCGACGGCGACCGACTTCAGGAAACCGAGCACGTCGGTGAACCACAGGCGCACGAAACGGATGTCGCGCTCCTCCACGGTGCGCAACACGAACTCCGTCTGCTTGTCCATCGCATCCCATCCCTGCCGGCAGGCCACCTGGACACATATCACCCAAGTACGAGCATCCTGCCACGCGCAAGCAACGCGCCGCGGTCGACCGTCAGCGTTGTCAGGTACGCAACCGCTTCGCCGCCGCCAGGGCCGCGGTGTACGCGTCGTTCATCGCGTCGTCCCTGCTATATGCGTCGGTGTCGATGTCGCGGGTGCCTGACCACGACCCGGACGGTGCGGGACCTGCCGCCGCCGTACGCGAACCAGTCGAGCTTCGCCTCGTCGCCGAGCCCGTCCTCGGTCAGCCGCTCACCGTCGTTGGTGTAGTAGAGCGTGCGCGCGACGGCGGTCGCGTCGTCCCCGGTGGTGCGGCTCGGTGCGATCGCCTCCACGTCCACCGCCAGGCTGGGCTGCTCGGTCTCGTTGTCGGTCCAGGCGCACCCGGGCCGCCGCCCACCGGGCGGCGAGGTGTCCCACTGTTTCACCCCTGGCATCAGGCGGTTCGCGGTCGGCACGGCGGAGCAGACCGGACGTACGGTGTCGAACTCGCCGTCCCGGTACCCGACCCTGGGCGGTGCCGGCTGCTTACCGCCGGCCAGCTCCACGAGCAGCTCACGCGCGGCGGCGAGGGTGCCCGCCTCGACCTGGTCGAAGGCGGGCATCCGGTCGCCCCCGGAGTCGGCCAGCGACTGGATCCGCGCCCTGACCTCGACGATGGTGTTCCTGTCCCGCACCGCTATCCACACCTCGGCCCGCTTGCTCGCGGGCAGCAGGAACCGTGCGACCTTAGCCTCGTCGCCGAACCTCCGCATGGGCACGGTGGGCACACCCGCCCAGCCGTCCAGCCGGCCAGCCGGCGGAACCGCGCCCGCGCCTCCTTGCTGGCCGTGTAGCTGCGCCTGGTCAGCGGCGGCGTGTACGTCGACTCGGTCACGGTCAGCTCGCGCCGCATCGAATGGTCGTCGTCGGAGTCGTCCTGGGACCACGAGCACTCGCCGTAGGCCGAGATCTCGGGTTCGGTGATACCGAGCTTGCGCAGCGTCCTGGTCGAGACCGCATGGCAGAGCTCGGCCGAGGGATCCGGGGTGTGTTCGCCCTTGCGCACCGTCGGGGACGGCTTGGGGCCGGTGCTGCTCGGCGTGGCCTCGACGTCGCCACCGGTGCATCCGCCGGCGACGAGGGCCACGCCGAGCACGGCCGCAACGACGCTCCCGACCGACCAGTGCCCCACGCCAGGCGACACTAGTGCGCCCGAGTTATAGATCGGCCATAGCTACTTCGACCTGAAAAATGGTGGGCTGGGGTGACCTGGTTCGTGTT
Source organism: Streptosporangiales bacterium (assembly GCA_009379825.1). Classification (NCBI taxonomy): domain Bacteria; kingdom Bacillati; phylum Actinomycetota; class Actinomycetes; order Streptosporangiales; species Streptosporangiales bacterium. The sequence goes on along the minus strand of WHTA01000037.1, from coordinate 91 downwards.
TGGTGGGTTTCTTCGAGCGTGGTCTTCCCGGGTGGCTCTTCACGCGGCCAGTGCACCGATCTTGACCAGGTTGTGGGCGAAGATGCCGTGT
>WHTA01000036.1 GCA_009379825.1 Streptosporangiales bacterium | reverse complement strand
GACTACGAAGACTCATACCTACCCACCGGCTCCATGGGCGGTACCGCCGAGGAGGCCCTCGACACAGCCTGCGGTCTCTACCTCGCCGACCCGACCGCCTGGACCTGAGCCCCCGACGAACTTCCGGAGATGCCCACTAGCGCCGACGCTGATGCTCGGCATCTTCTGGCGGCGCGGCAACGCCGTCGGCGCGGTGGCCAGCATGGTCTCCGGCTTCGTCACGTCAGCGTCGAGGCGGTGTTCGACGACGGGTCGCGTCTGGTCGTGGTGACCGACCCGTTCGGTCCGGCCCCGGGTCCGGCGGCCGGTGATGAGCTCGACGCGGTCGCGGCCGGACAGCTGCCTCCCGGCACCGTGCTGTCCTCGGCCGCCGCGCAGCGCCGGCCGTACGACGCCGCGCGGGAACGGTCGGGCCTGGTGAGCGTGGACGTCATGAACACCGGGGAGGTGCCGATCAGCATCACGTCGCACTTCCACTTCTTCGAGGTGAACCCGCGGCTGCGGTTCGACCGGGCCGCCGCTTACGGGCGCAGGCTCGCGCTGCCTGGTGGTGCCACGGTCCGGTTCGCGCCAGGGGAGCGGCGGTCGGTGGAGCTGGTGTCGATTGGTGGCGAGCGTGTCGCGGTCGGGTTCTCCGGTCTGGTGGACGGGCCGCTGGATGACGAGGCGGTGCGGCAGGCGGCGTTCCGGCGGGCCCGCGAGGCCGGGCTGATGAGCGAGGGGGAGGCATGAGCACGACGGGTGCGGCGCGGTTCTACCAGGGCGACCGGGTCGTGCTCGGCGACTCCGGCCTGGTCGTCGAGGTGGAGGCGGACGCGGAGCGGCCCGGCGACGAGTTCAGCGTCGGCTTCGCGCAGACTGCGCGCGATGGGCTGCACCTCAAGGCCGCCGCCGCCACCGAGACCTGTGACATCGCCGTCGTCAATGGCCTGGTGCTGGACCCGCTGCTCGGCGTGGTGCGCACCTCGATCGGGGTCAGGGAAGGGCGGATCGCTGCGATCGGCCGGGCCGGGAACCCGGACACCGTGGACGGGGTCGACGTCGTGGTCGGCACCGGCACGACGATCGTCGACGCTGACGGGCTGCTGGTGACGCCGGGCGTCATCGATACGCATGTGCATCTGATCAGTCCGCCGGTGTTGGCGGAGGCGTTGGCGAGTGGGGTGACCACGGTCATCGGTCAGGAGTTCGGGCCGGTGTGGGGAGTGGGCGTGAACTCGCCGTGGGCGCTGCGGACGGCGATGGCGGGGTTCGACGACTGGCCGGTCAACGTCGGCTTCCTGGGCCGTGGTGCGTCGTCGCGTCCGGAACCGCTCGTGGAGGCACTGGTCGCCGGTGGGGCGTGCGGGTTCAAGGTGCACGAGGACCTGGGGGCGCATCCGCGGGCGCTGGACACGGCGCTGACGGTGGCGGACGAGTACGACGTGCAGGTCGCGCTGCACACCGATGGGTTGAACGAGTCCGGGTCGGTCGCCGACACGCTGGTGGTGATCGGTGGCCGCGTCGTGCATGCCTTCCACATCGAGGGGTGCGGCGGTGGGCACGTCCCCGACGTGTTGCAGATGGCCGGAGTACGCAACGTCATTGGTTCGTCCACGAACCCGACGCTGCCGTACGGGCGGGACGCGGTCGCGGAGCACCTACCGATGATCATGGCCGTCCATGGATGCGCGATCGACCGCGAGGCGAGTGAGCAGCGGGCGGCTGAGCGGGTGCGGGGCAGCACCATGGCGGCCGAGGACGTGCTCCACGATCTGGGTGTCATCCCGATCACGTCGTCGGACGCCCAAGGCATGGGCCGCGCCGGTGAGACGGTGCGGCGCACGTTCGCACTCGCCGGGAAGATGAAGGCCGAGCGCGGCCCGGAGCACGACCGGCACGACAACGCCCGGGTAATGCGCTATCTGGCGAAACTGACGATCAACCCGGCGGTCGCGCACGGGCTGAGCCACGACGTCGGCACCGTGCAGGTCGGCCGGCGCGCAGACCTGGTGCTGTGGGACGCCGCCAGGTTCGGCACCACCCCCGAGCTGGTCCTGAAGTCCGGCTTCCCCGCCTGGGGCGTCACCGGTGACCCCAACGCGTCGATCGAACAGTCCGAGCCGCTGGTGCTCGGCCGCCACCTCGGCGGGCACGGCGGCGCCGCCGCCGACCTGTCGGTGGCGTACGTGAGCGCCGCCGCTGTCGCCGACGGACACGACCGACTGCCCACCCGCCGGATGCGCGTGGCCGTCGAGAACACCCGCGCGGTCGACCTGACCAGCATGATCCACCACGGCCGCCTCGGCACCGTCGAGGTCGACGCCGCCTCCGCCGCCGTGTCGCTCGACGGCTACCTGCTGACCAGCGAACCGGCCGAGCAGGTCGCGCTCTCGCGCCGGTACTACCTGTGAGGCGCGGCCGCCGTCGCGGAGTCAGACCAGCAGTGCGAGTGGGTTCTCGATCGCCTCGACGAACGCGCGGAGCCAGTTGGCGGCGACGGCGCCGTCGAGCACCCGGTGGTCGACGGACAGCGTCACCGCCATCATGGTGCGGACCACGACATCTCCGTCCGCCACCACCGGTTCGGGGCGTGCGGCGCTGACGGCGAGGATCCCGGCGTGCGGCGGGTTGATGATCGCGGCGAACTCCTCGACGTCGTACATGCCCAGATTCGACACCGTGAAGCTGCCGCCCTCGAGCTCGTGCTGCCGCAGCCCACCACCTCGGGCGCGGCCGGCCAGGTCGGCGATCTCCGTTGCCAGCGCGGACACCGACTTCGCGGCGACGTCCCGTACGACGGGGGTGAGCAAGCCGGTGTCGGTCGAGACCGCCACCGCCACGTCGATAGTGTCGAACCGGACCGTCGCTTCTTCGGTCCAGATCGCGTTGGCCGCCGGCACTGCGCGGTGGGCGACGGCGACCGCACGGACGACGAGGTCGGTCACGCTGACCTTGGTGGGCTGGGCTTCGTTGATCTGCGCCCGCAGGGCGAGCAGGTCGTCGACCCGGCACCGTCCACGCAGGTAGAAATGCGGCACCGCCGCCTGCGACTCGGTGAGCCGGCGGGCGATCGCGCGCCGCATCGGAGTGTGCGGCACCTGGACGCCATAGCCCCGGCTGCACGGCAGCCGGGGCTATGGCGCGTTCCCGCGCGGCCAGGTGTGCCTCCAGGTCGCGGCGGACGATCCGCCCGTGCGGCCCGGTACCGTTCAGCATGGCGAGGTCGACCCCGTGCTCGTTCGACAGCCGGCGTACCAGTGGGCTGGCGAACAGCCGGGTGGCGTCGGATGTCGGTTGTGGTTCCCGGTCGGCAGCTGGGTCCGGGGCAGGCGGTGGGCCGGGTGGCACTTCCGCCCCGTCGACCTGCTCGTCCGCGGAGTCGAGGATGACGGCGATCGGTGTACCGACCGCCACGCTGGCACCTTCGTCCACCAGGAGCTCACCGATCACACCGGAGTGCTCAAGCGGCAGCTCGACGACTGCCTTCTCGGTCTCGATCTCGGCCAGCTTCTCCCCGGCGGCAGCGGTTGCGCCCTTGCTGACCAGCCAGGTCGAGATCGTCGCCTCGCTGGCGCCGGCCAGCACTTCGGGCATCCGGATGACGACGGCCATCAGCGTCCCATCCCCTCGCGCACCCGACCGAGCCCGTCCACCACGCCGTCGGTCCCGGCGATCGCGGCGCGCTCGAGCACCTTCGAGATGCTCGGCGCGGACTCGCTGCCGGTGACCCGCTGCACCGGCTGGTCCAGCCAGTCGAACAGTCGACGTTGGATCTCGTCGGCCAGCCAGCCGCCGTACGACGTCCCGGAAGCCCCCTGCTCCACGATGAGCACCGCGTTCGTCTTGCGTACCGAGGCCTCGATCGTTGCCCAGTCCAGGCTCGCCTTGTCCAGCCAGCGCAGGTCGACGACCTCCGCGTCGATCCCTGCCTGTTCGACCGCCTTGAGCACAGCGGAGGTCATCGAGAGGTAGGTGAGCACGGTCACGTCGGAACTCTGCCGACGTACCCCGGCTGCACCGAACGGCAACTGGTAGTCGAGATCATCGGCAGGCACCTCGCCAGGGGTGCTGTAGAGATCGACGTGTTCGAGCACGAGCACCGGGTCGTCCAGGCTCAGCGCCGTGTTCATCAGCCCTACGTAGTCGAACGGGGTCGACGGTGCGACGATCCGCCAGCCGGGGCAGGTGGCGAAGACGCCGGCGGGGTCCATCGAGTGCTGGGAGCCGTATCCGTTGCCCATCGCGACCTTCGCGCGCAGCACCAGCGGCACCGGCTCGGTGCCGCCGAACATGTGCCTGGCCTTGCCGATCTGGTTGAACAGCTGGTCGCCGGCGACCCAGAGGAAGTCGGCGTACATGAGTTCCACGATCGGGCGGAACCGGCCGTCGAGTGCGATACCGCCCGCCGCTCCGGTGAACGCGTTCTCTGATCGGGGTGCCGAGCACGCGGTCGGGGTACTTCGCGGCCAGCCCTTTCGTCGCGCCGTTGGTGCCGCCGCGGAGGCGGTGGATGTCCTCACCGAGCACGACTATCCGTTCGTCGGTCGTCATCCGGCGGTCGAGAACGGCGGCGATCGCCTCGACGAAGCTGCGTTCGGTGACCTCGCCGTGGTAGGTGTCGTGTTCGAGCGTGCGTGCGCCGCTCAGTTCGGTGAGATCGCCGCGGACACCGACGTCGACGAAGTGTGGATCGGGCCACAGATCAGGGCGAATGCGGCGGCCACCGCCTGGTGCGTCGTCCGGTGCGGGTTCCACGAGCGCATCGACCGCCGCGCTCATCGCCGCCTGCGCAGCCTTGCGCACACCCTCGACGGCGGGTTCGTCGAGCAGCCCGCGCCTGACCAGCTCGCGGCCGACCCGCACGACCGGGTCGCGGTCACGCCAAGCTTGCTCCTCGTCCTTGCTCCGGTAGCCGAAGGCGCTGCCTGGGTAGGGGCCGTTCTGGTGGAGGTAGCGGTAGACCTCCGCTTCCACAAGGGTCGGTCGACCGCCGGTGCGCATGTGTTCGACCGCCTCCTGTGTGGCGAGGTGCACGGCGAGCGGGTCCATGCCGTCGACCCGCCAGGCGGGGATGTTGAAACCGGGCCCCCTGGCGGACAACCGCGTCTCTCCGGTGGCCTCGTCGACGTGCGTGGACACCGCGTAGAGGTTGTTCTCGACGAAGAAGCACACCGGTAGTCGCCAGGCGGCGGCGAGGTTCATGCTCTCCAGCGTGGAGCCGATGTTCATCGCGCCGTCACCGAAGTAGGTGATGGTGACGTCGTTGGTGCCCGCGTGCCGTTGCGCCCATGCGTTCCCGACGGCCTGCGGTACGCCACCACCGACGATCGCGTTCGTGCCGAGTGCACCGGCTTCTCGCCACTGCAGGTGCATGGATCCGCCGCGCCCGCCGCAGAACCCCTGGCTGAGGCCGAGGATCTCGGCGAGAGTCCGTTGGAGTAGGCCCTGGACGTCGCCGCCGATCGGCGCGGTCGGATCGAGCGACCCGGCGACGTGGTCGAGAGCCTTCGCCAGGAACTGGTGGTGTGCCCGGTGTGAACCGTTCACGCTGTCGGTGCTGCGCAACAGTCGTGCCATCGAACCGACCGCCCCGCCCTCCTGGCCGATGCTGGAGTGCGCCGGACCGTGGACCAGGCTCTCGCCGGCCAGGTCCAGCACGGTCTCCTCGAAGGCGCGGATCAGGTGCAGCTGGGTCAGCATGGTGGCCAGCAGAGCAGGATCGGCGTCGTCCCAGTCTTGTGCTGTGGTGCGCAACTCCACCCAGTCGGGGCCGGGCTCGAGCTTCGTCCGACGAGGCATGGGAGTCCGTCCTTCCTTGGTACGGCGACTGGGGTCAGTAAACCGCCAGATTGGATACATATTCAATCCCTCTCGGGCGACTGCTTGGAGTTCGTGCCGAAGCTGGCGCAAGATAGGATCCAAAGGAGGTTCTGGTGATGGCGCTTTCAGGGTTGGCCGGAACCGAGCACATCGGCTTCACCGTGCCCGATCTCGACGAGGCGGAACGGTTCTTCGTGGACGTGATCGGCTGCGAGCGGGTGTACTCGCTCGGACCGTTCGCGTCCGATGATGACTGGATGTGTGAACACCTCAACGTGCACCCACGTACGGTGATGCGTGATCTGCGGTTCTTCCGTTGCGCCACCGGGGTGAACTTCGAGATCTTCCAGTACGAGGCAGCCGACCAGTCGGCAGCTCCGCCGTCGAACAGCGATGTCGGTGGTCACCACCTCGCCTTCTACGTCGACGACCTCGACGCCGCGGTGGCCTACCTGCGCGAACGAGGTGTTCGGGTGCTCGGCGAGCCGACCGCGAGCAGCGGCGCGAGCACCGGGCAGCGTTGGGTGTACTTCCTCACGCCCTGGGGGATGCAGCTCGAGCTGGTCAGCTACCCCGCAGGTAAGCGGTACGAGGCAGACGCTGCGACGATCCTGTGGCATCCGGCCAGGCCGGCCGAATGACCGGACCGAGGGCGGTCGTGTCCGCCGCGCAGTGGACATGATGTTCCGGGTCACCGACGGCCAAGCTGAAGGGTGGAACGCATGAGTGAGGCGGCCGAGGCCGACACCGAGCGGGCGAACGCGGGAGCGAGCCGCCGGGTCGCCGACTACCTGCGCGCCGCGATCCTGGAGGGTGAGTTCGGGGTCGGTGAGCCGATCCGGCAGGAGTCACTCGCCGCGCGTCTCGGTGCGAGTCGGCTCCCGGTGCGCGAAGCGCTGCGAACGCTTGAGGGTGAGGGGCTGGTGAGTCTCGAGCCGAACAAGGGCGCAAGGGTCACCCACCTCGACGCCGAGGAGCTGCGAGTCCTCTACGACGCCAGGGCGGCGATCGAACCGATCGTGTTGGCTGACAGCGTCCCGAACCTCACCGCTGAGCACCTCGACCGAGCGGAGGCGATCCTCGACCAGATCGAGGCCGGCGTAGATACCGTGGAGTTCCTGGTGCTCGACCGCGAGTTCCACTTGCTCAGCTATGCCGGCTGCCACAGCGTACATCTGCGGTCGATCGTCGAGCGCCTGTGGAACTCCACCCAGCACTACCGGCGTGCGTTCGTCACCTTGACCGGTGAGGACTGGCGCGAGGTGACCAATGCCGAGCACCGGCTGCTCCTGCATGCCATCAGCACCCGCAATGCGGAGCTGGCTGGACGGATCATCGGGACCCACATCGCGCGGACCCGCATCGCCCTCGACCGGCATCCGGAGATCTTCAACCGGAGCCTTCCGCCGGCGGCGGGGAGCTGAGCCGCCGTGCTGGGCGGGCACCGTTCGACCCGGACGAAGAGGCCTATGTGGATCCAATAGTTGCCATCTCGTCGCGCCATCCAGCCAGCCGAGGCGATGGATTGCCTTATAAAGGCTGGAACAAGTGTTGACGTAGCTGGCGAGTGTCATTCACACTTCCCTGAAACTGGATCCAAATCGAAGCCGGCGGTGAGGTCTGTGACCGCGGCGGAAGGACACCGATGTCCGGAGCGGACTCCCAAGCCTGGCCGCTGTCGACTTCTTGGCCCCCCGGGTGACCCGTGCCGGCACCGGCGCGGCCACCTCGATCGGCGATTGGTTCGGTGCGGCACTGCCGGCGGCGGCTGGTCGGATACTCGTCGCCGTGGACGCCGCGGTGGCGGACACCGCTGCGTTTCGCTCGGTGCTGGCTTCGCTGGACAGCGCCGGGTTCGTTCCTGTGGTCGTCAGCGAGTTCGGGCCCGAACTGACCGCGGAGCAGGTCGACCGGGCGGCGGCGCGGGCCCGCGCGAGCGACATCGTCGCCGTGCTCGGCGTCGGCGGCGGGAGCGTGCTCGACGCGGCCAAGATGATCGCCCTGCTCGCCGTCAACACCGGAGAGTGCAGTGACTGGCTCGGTGCCGTCGAGCCGCACAGCTGCGCTCCACTCGTGCTCGTACCCACGACGATCGGTACCGGCGCTGAGGCGACCAGGATCGCGATGGTCACCAGCGGGGGTGAGAAGCGGGCCGTGTCCAGTACGCGTCTGCTCCCCGACCTGGCCGTGCTCGACCCCGCCCTTGTGGCGAGCCTGCCGCCTGCGGTCAAGGGCTCTACCGGCATGGACACGCTCGCCCACGCCGTCGAGTCGCTGTTGTCGTCGGCGAGCAGCTCGCTCACCGAGCTGCACGCGTACGAGGCGATCAGGATCATCACCGCCGACCTGCCGGCCGCGTACGACGGGGACGGCGAAGCGGCGGGCCGGGTCCTGCATGCGGCGTACCACGGTGGTCTCGCACTGAATGCCGGCGCCGTGCTCGGCCACAGCCTCGCCTACGCGATCAACCACGAGCAACCGCTGCCGCACGGCACCACGTGCGCGCTCGCGCTCCCGTACTGCCTTGCCTACAACCAGAACCTGGACCCCGGTCGCGCGAAGCGGCTGGCGCTCGCGCTCACGTCGGGGGAGAGCGACCGCCTGTGGGACGCCGCAGAACGGGTGGTCGCCCTCGCGGTCAGGGTGGGCCAGCCGACCAGCCTCGACGAAGTCGGCATCCCCGTCGGGCGGGAGGAGGAGATGGCCGCGCGCACGGTCGACCTCTACCCGCGGCCCACCAACCCCGAGCCGATCGACCGTACGCGGGTCGGCCGGCTGCTGGGTGCCATGCGCAGCGGTGACCTTGCGCAGGCGTTCACCGTGACCGCACCGGCAGCCCCCTGATGAGCACGCCAGCCGCATCCGTCGAGACGACCGGCACCCTCGTCGCAGGTGAGCTGGTAGTCGACGGCTCCAGTGACCCCATCGAGGTACTCGACCCGGCCGATCTGAGGCGCGTGGTTGGCCGGGTGCCGGCTATGGGACCGGCCGAGCTGCAGCGGGTGTTCGACGCCGCCGAGCGCGCGGCGCCGAGCTGGCGCAGCGCGGGCCACATCGCGCGCGGTGAGGTGCTCAGGGAGACTGCGAACCGGCTGCGTGCCGACGCCGGTCGGCTCACCGAGCTGGTGGTGCGCGAGATGGGTAAGACTCGCGCCGAGGCGGCCGTCGAGGTGGTCAAGGCGGCCGACTTCTTCGAGTACTACGCCGGGTTGTGCCGGCTCCCGTTCGGTCAGCTGCTCCCGGACGCCCGCCCGGGCACCCTTGCGTCGGTCCGGCACGAACCGCTGGGCGTGGTCCTGCTCATCACCCCGTGGAACGACCCGCTGCTCACCCCCGCGCGCAAGCTCGCGCCGGCCCTGGCCGCCGGTAACGCGGACGTGGTCAAACCCGCGACGAACACGCCCTTGATCGTGCTCGAGCTGGCCAGGATCCTGCAGGCGGCCGGACTGCCCGACGGAGTACTGAACACCGTTACCGGCCGCGGCGCGGAGATCGGCGACAGCCTGCTCGACCATCCGTCCCTTCGCGCGGTGAGTTTCACCGGTTCCACCCCGGTAGGCCTGCATCTGCAGCGGCAGCTGGCCGGTAGGCAGATTCGGATGCAGACCGAGATGGGTGGCAAGAACGCCACGGCGGTCCTCGCCACGGCCGATCTGGACGCCGCTGCCCGGGCGATCGCCGCCGGGGCGTTCGCCCAAGCGGGTCAGCGGTGCACTGCTACCGCACGCGTCGCGGTGCGCGACGTCGCTGACGGGCTCGTGGCCGGGCTGGTCGAACTGGCCGGAGAAATCCGGGTCGGCAGCGGTCTGGCCGAGGGCGTGACGATGGGCCCGGTGGTGAGCCGGGAACATCGTGACCAGGTCGTCGAACACGTCGAACGTGCCGTGGCCGAGCGGGCCCACGTCCTCACCGGTGGCTCGGCGGCGCCTGCGGGCGCCCCTGAGTACGGAGCGTTCGTCGCGCCAACCGTACTGCGGGCGGAACCCGGCCAGCGGATCTGGCAGGACGAGGTGTTCGGCCCGGTGCTGGCGGTGTACGAGGTCGCCGACGAGCAGGAGGCACTGCAAGCGGTCAACGACTCGTCGTACGGCCTGTCCAGCTCGGTCTTCACCAACGACCTCGGTGCTGCCGAGCGGTTCGTGGAGGGCGTCGAGACCGGTCAGGTGTCGGTGAACCAACCCACCACGGGGTGGGACGTACACCATCCGTTCGGTGGGTTCCGCGACTCGGGGTCGCCGTTCAAGGAGCAGGGCCTGGACGCGCTCCAGTTCTACACGCGCACCAAGACCGTCGCACAGTGGTTCTTGTGACGACGAGGAGCATACGATGACGAGCTTCCGGCCTGACGAGTTCGCCCTCGACGGCCGCCGGTTCCTGGTGACCGGCGGCAGCAGGGGGCTTGGCAAGGCGATGGCCGAGGGCCTCGTTGCAGCAGGTGCCCGCGTCCTCGCCGTTGCCAGGGGTGCCGACGAAGGCAGCGAGGGAGACCTGCACCAGCTGGCCGTCGATGTGTCGGATCGAGACGGTCTCCCGCGCCTGGTGGACCGCGGCGAGGAGCTGCTCGGTGGGGTGCTCGACGGCGTCGTGCACGCCGCCGGCGTCCAGCATCGTTCGCCCGCGGTGGAGTTCGCGGCCGCGGAGTGGGACCGGGTGGTCGCGACCAACCTCACGGCACCGTTCGCGCTCAGCCAGGAGGTCGGCCGGCGCCAGCTGGCCGCCGAGCTGCCGGGCTCGCACGTCTTCGTCGCCTCGCTGACCTCGCAGCTCGGGCTGCCCAACGTCGCCGCTTACGCGGCGACCAAGAGCGGCGTGATGGGCGTGGTGCGCACTCTCGCTGTCGAATGGGCGGTGTACGGCATCCGGGTCAACGCGGTCGCCCCTGGCTACTTCCGCACCCAGCTGACCGAAGACTTGTTCCGCGACGACGAGGCGCGGGCACGTCTCTCGCAGCGGGTCCCGATGCAGCGGTTCGGCCAGCCGACGGACCTGTGCGGCCCCGTTGTGTTCCTGGTCTCGGCCGCCTCCAGTTATGTGACGGGGCAACTGCTCACGGTCGACGGCGGCTGGACAGCTGCCTGACCCGAGCGCGTTCTCGCAGCGCCGGCAAACAGGAGTAAGGAGTCAACGATGTCATCCACAGCCCGCCCGGTGCCATCCGTCAGACGGCTCGCCGCGCTGGCCAGCGCCGCCGCGATGGTCCGCCTGCGGAGGCGGCCAGGGTTCGGGCGACGACGGACCGGTTGAGATCGCCGCACTCTACCCGACGAGCGGCCCGCTGGCGCTGCTCGGTGAGGAGAGCTGGCGCGGTGCCAAGATCGCGGCGAAGCTGCGCAACGCCGACGGTGGGATCGACGGCAGGGACGTCAAACTGGTCAAGGCAGACGTCCCCGACGTGAACGCGGCGACGTCGGAGGCCCGGCGGTTGCTCACCAAGGAGCGCCTCGACCTGGCGATCGGTACCTACTCCTCCTCACTGGCGCTTGCCGCGTCCGAGGTGTACGCCAGGGGCCGCGGAACCTACGCCGAGCTGGGCGCGATCACCACCGACTACAGCACCCGGGACTACGACAGCGTGTGGCGCACCAACCCGCCGGCAGACAGGTTCGCGTCCACTCAGGTGGACTTCATCACCGACTGGGTCGCCGGTGCAGTCGACAAGGACGTGTCCGATCTGAAGGTCGCACTCGTGCACGAGGACTCGTCGTACGGCTCCTCGGTGGCTCGCTCCGCGAGAACGGAGGCCAAGGACGCGGGTATCACCGACATCTCGTTCGCGCCGTACAACGCCGAGGCGTCCGACCTGTCCTCGGTCGTACTGCGGCTGAAGAAGGCGAAGCCCGACATCGTCATCGCAGTGTCGTACGCGTCGGATGCCATTCTGTTGGCCAGGCAGATGAAGCAGAACAATGTCGTCGTGCCCGCGTTCATCGGCACCGGTGGTGGGCACACCCTGAAGAGCTTCGGCAAGACCGTTGGGGACGCCGCGGAAGGTATCTTCAACGTGGACTTCACCCAGTACGCGGTGAAGCGGGAGGCGACGCCTGGCCTCGACAAGTTCGTCAAGGCCTATCGGGAGGAGTACGGCGAGGAGCCGGCCAGCGGCCACTCACTCACCAACTACATGGGTGCCAACGCCGTCTTCAACATCCTCGAGCAGACCGGCGGTGACACGAGCACGGGTGCATTCGGCAAGGCCGCAGGCGAGTACACCAAGAAGGCCGGGACCACGGCCACCGGATGGGGCGTCGACTTCGACGAGAACGGCCAGAACTCGTTGGCCAACCCCTACGTCATGCAGTGGCGTGACGGCACACTCGAGACCGTCTGGCCGAAACGCGTCGCGACCAAGGAACCCGTACTGGCGAAGTGATCGGCCACCGGCTGCGATTGGGAACCTCATGCAGACCTTGATCCAGACCCTGGTGGCTGGGGTGCTGCTCGGCGGCGTCTACGCTCTGGTCAGCGTCGGTCTCAACCTGATGTTCGGCGTGGTGCGGATCATCAACTTCGCGCACGGCGAGCTCGTGATGGCGGGGATGTACCTCACCTTCTGGCTCTGGGCGTTGTGGGGTGTGGATCCGTACGTCTCGCTGCTGATCGTGACGCCCGTGATGTTCCTGGTCGGGCTGGTACTCCAGCGTGTCGTTATCCAACCGATCCAGGGTTCCTCGGCGGTCATGAAGATCTTCATGACCGTCGGGGTGTCCATCGTGCTGCAGAACCTGGCGCTCTATCTCTGGGACGGTGAGCACCGGTCGGTCAACTCCGCGACCTCCGGTGCGGTGCTGCAGGTGGCGGAGATCGCCATCTCGGTGCCCCGGCTCATCGCGTTCGGCGGTGCCTTGCTGCTCGTCGCCGCACTGTTCCACCTGATGAACCGGACGCTCACCGGCAAGGTGTTGCGTTCGATCGCAGAGGACCGTTCCACCGCGGTACTGATGGGCGTTCCGGTGAAGCGGTTCTACCTCGCGGCGACCGGGCTCACCGCCGTGCTCGCCGGCGTGGCAGGCAGCCTCCTCACCCCGTTCACGTCGGTGTTCCCGCTGTTCGGCGTGCACATGACGTTGATCGCGTTCATCGTGGTCGTCATCGGGGGGATGGGGAACATGGTCGGTGCGGTGGTGGGCGGCATCTTGCTCGGCGGCGTGGAGACGCTGGCCGGAACGTACATCGCCCCCGCACTGCAGCAGGTGGTGCTCTTCGTGCTGTTCATCGTCGTCGTGTTGTTGCGTCCACAGGGCCTGTTCGGCGCCGGTGCCGGATCCGAAGAGGTGGGGCTGAAATGAGTCGACGGCTCTGGGTACTCGTCGGGATCGGCGTGCTCGCGGCGCTTGCCGCGTTGCCGCTCGTGGTCACCGACCAGTACTTCCTGCACACCATGATCCTGGTGGTGATGTTCGTCGGTCTGACCGTGGCATGGAACATCGCCGCCTTCGGCGGTGCGCTGTCGCTCGGGCACGCTGCGTTCTTCGGTCTGGGGTCGTACGCGTCGGTGCTGCTACTGCTCGAGTACACGTGAACCCGTGGCTGGGCATGCTGGCTGCCGCGGTCGTGGCCGGCCTCGGCGGTCTGCTGCTGGCGATTCCGCTGCTGCGGCTGCGCGGCCCGTTCTTCACCTTGGCGTCGCTGGCGTTCGTCGAGGTGCTCCGGCTGCTCGCGGTGTACGCCCGTGACCTGACCGGTGGCTCGGAGGGCCTGAAGGTGCCGTCGCGGCCCGGATGGCTGTACATGTCGTTCTTCGACCGGCAGCCCTACTACTGGATCGTGCTAGCCATGACGGCAATCGTGGTGCTGGCCTCCGTGCTCGTGTACTACTCGTGGATCGGTTACCAGTTGCGCGCTTCCGGCAGCGACGACGAAGCCGTGCGGGCACTCGGTGTGCGGTCGGGTCCGCTCAAGGTGTTCGCGCTGGTGCTGAGCTCCGTCCTCACCGGTGCTTTCGGCGCGTTCGCTGCGCAGTACTTCTTCATCATCGACCCGGAGACGAGCTTCTCGTTCACGCAGTACGCCCTGCAGCCGGCCCTCAACGGGATCATCGGAGGCATGGGCACCGTACTCGGCCCGATCATCGGTGCCGTGTTGATGACTCCGATCGGCGAGTATCTGCGCAGCTCGTTCGCCGAGCACCAGGGCCTCAACTTCCTGATCTACGGCGTAGCCCTGATCATCGTGGTCCGGACCATGCCAGGCGGCTTGGTGGCCGCGATCGGTGGGTTGGTGCGCCGGGTCCGCGCTGCCCGCAGCCGTACCGGTGCCGGCGATCAGGACGAGAACCGGCCGCACCGGCAGGAGGTGGCCTCGTCATGACCGCAACGACGATGCTCGACGTGCACGACGTCTCGAAACGGTTCGGCGGTGTGCAGGCGGTGGCCGGGGTCTCGCTGCACGTCGACGAGGGCGAGATCCTGGGCATCATCGGCCCGAATGGGGCGGGCAAGACTTCACTGTTCAACCTGATCACCGGCCTGGTGAAGGTGGACAGCGGGCGTATCACCCTCGCCGGCGACGACATCACGTGGTCCGGCGTAGTCGACCGTTGCCGCAAGGGCATCGGCCGGACCTTCCAAGTGGTGCGCCCGTTCACGAACATGACGGTGGCGGAGAACGTGATGGTCCCCGTCCTGGTCAGGACCAAGGGACGGCCGCAGCCAGGCGGACGGTCACTGCGCTCCTCGACGAGCTGAGCATCGGCCACCTCGCCGATCGTGACGTCGGCTCGTTGACGCTGGCCCAACGCAAGCGGGTCGAGGTGGCTCGGGCGCTCGCCACGCAACCGAAGCTGCTCCTGCTCGACGAGGTTCTCGCTGGGCTGAACAGCCGAGAGGTCGTGGAGGTGCTGCCGTTCGTCGAGGAGGTCAGGAAGCGAGGGGTGACGATCCTGATGATCGAGCACCTGGTCGACGCCTTGACCTCGGTCAGTGACCGGGTGACGGTGCTCGACCGGGGTGCGGTGATCGCCACGGGATCGCCCGGTGCAGTCCTCAGCGACCCGGCGGTCGTGAGTGCGTACCTGGGTGAGGAGAAGGCCGATGCTTGAGGTCGAGAACGCCAGGGTGTACTACGGCCAGTTCCTGGCCCTCGAGGACGTCAGCTTGACGTTGCCAGACCGCGGGATCACCGCGTTGATCGGGGCCAACGCGGCCGGCAAGACGACGACGCTACGCGTCATCAGCGGCGTGCTCCCGCTGCGGTCGGGTCGGGTCAGGTCCGACGGCTCCGACCTTGCCGGGTGCTCCCCGGAGGAACGGGTTCGCCGTGGCATCGTGCACGTCCCCGAAGGGCGCAAGCTGTTCGGCACGCTCACCGTCGAGGAGAACCTGCTGGTCGGTGGGTACCAGCGGCGCAAGAGCACGTCGTACCGGAAGACCCTGGACCGCGTCTACGACCTGTTCCCGAGACTGGCCGAGCGGCGGGACCAGCCAGCCGGCTCACTGTCCGGAGGCGAGCAACAGATGTGTGCGGTCGGGCGCGGCCTGATGGCACAGCCCCGACTGCTGCTGATCGACGAGATGTCGCTCGGTCTGGCGCCGGTCGTCGTGAAGTCGATGTTCGAGTTCGTACGGCAGGTCGCGGCCGAGGACGTCTCGGTGCTGATCGTGGAACAACAGGTGCAACATGCGCTGTTGGTGGCAGACCACGCCACGATCATCGACAAGGGCGTGACGACGCGCAGCGGCACGGCGAGCGACCTGCGTGACGACCCTGTCGTCAAAGAGGCCTACCTTGGCGTCTGAGCAGCAGGCTCTGGTCAAGGCGGGAACCGAGCCGGCGGATACGGGGGTCTCCACTATCGGCCGGCCGGCGTCCGCCTCCGGCGAGGTGGCCATGACGGTCGAGGCCTGTGGTCTTTGCGGCAGCGACGTGCACGCGTGGCGCCAGGATCGCGGGTACGAATGGGTGCGTACGCCGGTGGTACTCGGCCACGAGGTGGTCGGCGTCGTGCGCGAGGTCGGTGCCGGCGTCGATCCCGGTCTGGTCGGGCGGCGCGCGGTCCCGATCAGCATCGATGGGTGCGGGACATGCAGTGTCTGTGCGCGCGGTGCGTGCCACCTGTGCCCCGCCAGATCCGTCGTCGGCCTCTCCAGGGATGGCGGTGCCGCAGAACAGCTCGTGGTGCCGGCCGGACGACTCGTCGTCGTCCCTGACGACCTGCCCACCGAGCTGGCGGTCCTGCTCGAGCCGACCTCGGTCGCGACGCGCGCCGTCAGCCAGCTCGGCGGCCTCCGCGGTGGCACCCGCGCCGTCGTGTCGGGGCCAGGACCGATCGGCCTGCTGTCGGCCTGGCTGTTGCGGCGCCGCGGTGTCGAGGTCGTCGTCACAGGAGCCGGCCGTGACGAGGCGGTACGGTTGCCGCTCGCCCGCCGGTTGGGTTTGACAGCTGTGACCGCGGGCGCGGGGCGGTTGCCGTTCGTCCCCGAAGTCTGGGTCGAGGCCTCGGGCAGTGCCGCCGCTCTGCAACAGGCGATCGAGGAGGTCGCCCTGCGCGGCACGGTGATGGTGGTGGCACTGTTCGCCGAGCCGCCACGGTTCGACGCGAGTCTGCTGGTGCGACGCGAGGTGCGTGTCGTCGGCTCGTACGCATCCCTGCGCGCCGACTACGAGGATGCCGTGCGCGACCTCACGGATGCGACCGATCTCCGTGCGCTCGTCACGACCTACCCGCTCGCGGACGCCGTTACGGCGCTCGAGGCAACCGCCGACGGCGCGGTCGGCAAGGCCGTACTGATCCCGAACACTGCGACTGTGGGGACCTGACGTGACATCCCAGCAGACGGTCCTGCTCTCCGGCGCGGCCGGCGGTATCGGCAGTGCGATCGCACACCGGTTGCACGGACGTGGGGCGCGTGTGGTGCTCGCCGACCTAGACCGGGCCGCCGTCGACGAACTGGCGGCCGCACTCGAGCCGTCCGGAAGCCGGGAGCGCGTGCTGCCGGTGCAGCTGGACGCCGCGTCGCGGGCGAGCAACGATGACGCGGTAGCGGCTGCGGTGGCGCGTTACGGCGGGTTCGACCACGTCGTGGTCGGGGTCGGCCGTTATCCAGAGGTCGCGGTGACCGAGATGACCGACGAGCAGTGGTGCGAGTGCCTGTCGGTGAACCTCGACGGCGCGTTCTACTTGGTCAGGTCGGCGATCCCGCACCTGCGTCCCGGCGGCTCCGTGGTGGCACTGACCTCGATGGCCGGGCACCGCGGCAGCCGCAACCATGCCCACTACGCGGCGTCCAAGGGCGCGCTGCTCTCGTTCGTGCGCAGTCTCGCGTGGGAGCTGGGTCCGCAGGTGCGGGCAAACGCGGTGGCCCCGGGGATCATCGAGACAACGATGACGGATGGCTTGCGCAGCGCGCAGGGTGACCACCTGTTGCGCAGCACACCGTTGGGCCGGTTCGGCCGCCCCCAGGAGGTCGCCGCGGTGGTGGCGTTCCTGTGCAGCGAGGACGCGGCATTCGTCACCGGCGAGGTGATCCACGTCAATGGCGGCCTGCACATGGCCTGAGCAGTCGTCCGGTCCAGCCAGGAGGAAAGAGGAGAGCCATGCGCGCTGTGGTGTACACCGGTGCCGGAGGCAACGAGGTCGTCTCGCTGGTGGAACGCGACGATCCGCACCGGTGGGCGAAGAGGTACTGGTCGCCGTGACCTACGCCGGGATCAACCCGGCCGACCGGCAGCAGCGGGACGGGAACTACCCACCGTCGCCAGGTGCACCTCGTGACATCCCGGGCCTCGAGGTTGCCGGCACGGTGACCGCGGTGGGCGAAAGGGTCCTCGGTGTCCAGCCCGGTGACCGGGTGATGGGTCTCGTGTCCGGCGGCGGCTGGCGGACCGGGTGGTCGTGCACGAGCGTTGTGTCACCCGGGTGCCCCAAGTGCTCGACGAGGTGCACGCTGCGGCCGTCCCCGAGGCCTTTGTCACCGCACACGACGCGATCCGTAGTCAGGCCGCGCTCGCGCCCGGCGAGGTGCTCGTGGTCAACGGCGCGACCGGCGGTGTCGGTACTGCCGCGGTACAGATCGCCGTCGTCTCCGGTGCGACCGTTGTCGGGGTGACGCGCGGCGACGCCGGGCGCGAGCTGTTGACCCGACTCGGTGCGGTCCCCGCCGCTGCCGACGAGGTGGCCGCCCGGGTCGCCGACGTCTCCGGAGGGCGCGGAGCGGACGTGGTGCTCGAACTGGTCGGCGCGGTGAACCTCGAGCGCAACCTCGAGCTGCTTGCGACGCGCGGCCGGATCGCGGTTGTCGGCGTCGGTGCCGGCCGAGTCACCGAGATCGACCTGCGTACCTTGATGGTGCGTCGCGCCCACCTCGTCGGCACGGTACTGCGGGCGCGCCCGGTCGAGGAGAAGGCAGCGGCCGTCCGCGCGTTCGAGCGCGAGGTGGTGCCACATCTGTCGGCCGGACGGATCAGTCCCGTGGTGGACCGCACCTTCCGTGCCGCGGACGTGCATGCCGCGTTCGATCACATGGCCGGCAGCGGCAAGCGAGGCAAGGTGCTCCTCGACTTCCACGGTGCGCCGTGAGAGCACTGACCAAGCTGGGGCCCGCGGCCATCGACCTGGTCGACCGGCCGGCACGTGCCCTCGACGCGGGACTCGTCAGGCTCGAAGTGACCGCGACAGGTGTCTGTGGCACCGACCTGCACCTCGCCGCGGACGAGTATCCCTGCGAGCCGCCGGTGACCATGGGCCACGAGATCACCGGGATCGTGACCGAGGTCGGCTCCGGTGTCTCGCCCACGTGGATCGGTCGCCAGGTCGCGTGCGAGACCTACTTCTCCGCATGCGAGACCTGCCGGGAATGCCGCGACGGTCGACGGAACCTGTGCCGGTCACGGCGTTCGCTCGGGTCGTTCGAGGATGGCGGCTTCGCGCCCGAGGTGGTGCTGCCCGCACTCAACCTGCACGTGTTGCCACCGGGGCTCGAGCCGGTGCTGGGCGTCCTGTGCGAGCCGCTGGCGTGCCTGTGCAACTGTCTGCTCGACCCGTCCAGGATCGCGGCGGGCGACCGGGTCCTGGTGATCGGCCCCGGCGCCCTCGGGCTGCTCGCCGTGCAGCTGGCAGCCGCACAGGGAGCGCGGGTCACCTGCGCCGGCCTGCCTGCCGACCGGCGGCGCTTGGACGTGTCCGCTGACCTCGGCGCCCAGGTGACGACGGACCCTCCGGACGAGGAAACCTTCGACGTGGTCGTCGAGTGCTCCGGCGCTGCCGGAGGCATCGCCGCGGCTCTGCGGGCCGCCCGGCGCAGGGCCCGGATCGTCCAGGTAGGGATCCGGGGCTCGGACCTCGAGGTGCCGTGGGACCTCATCCTGTACAAGGAGCTCGAGGTGTCCTCCGGGTTCGGCAGCACGCCGGCGTCCTGGCGCCGGGCGATGGACCTCGTCGCCGCCGGTTCGGTACGGCTGGACGGACTGGTCAGCGACCTCGTGCCGCTCACCGAATGGCGGCGCGCATTTGCTCTGGTCGGCTCGCCGGAGACGATCAAGGTTGCCCTGGACCCGCAGCACTGACGCCGCGTCGGCCGCTGCCTAGTCCTTCCCGGTCGGGCAGGTCAGCCGCCGCAGCAGGTCCTCGAGCGAGTCCGGTGTCTTACACACCTCCGGCGTGTGCGTCGGCGAGGAGGACGAGGTGCTCGTCGGTGTGGACGCCGTGGACTCCCCGGCGGAGTTCGGTGACCGCTCCAGCTTCGCGCGGGTGCTCTGCTGCGGCGTCGGTGCGCGCTTGGGCTGCCGGTCGTCGCTGCGTTCGTCGGGAGTCTTGTGGGCACGCGTGGGGCTCGTGCGTGGGGTGCGCGGTTCGTCGGGAGTCGCCGACGTCGCGCTGGTCGTCGGTGCAGCCGGCCGTTGGGTGGATCGATCGGGCCGGTCACTGCGTGTGGTCTCGATGGTGGTGCTCGGGGTCGTCACAGCTGCGCTCGGCGACCGCCCTGCGTCCACTATGGGGCGGCTGCTCCACCCCAGGTACACGGCGGCGAAGGCGAGCAGGACCAGCCCGCCGACCAGCATGCGCCGGGCCGGTACGGGGAGCCCACGCCGTCCGGCGTGCGACGAGGGCGGGCTCTTCGCATGGCGGCCAGCTGCAGTACGGCGGGGCATGAGGGCATCCTCCTGGGGCGGAGAGGACGGCTCTGCGTTCCCGGACGACCATAGCCGGGTTCGTCGTTATCAATTCGAGACCTGCAGGATGAGTGGCCGCCCGTGCACATGCCGCTACGAGTCGGGCCGATTCGTAGCACCTAGTCGATGGCTGCGCCCTGCCGCGGCCGATCAGGACGGTATGTGCAGGTTGGTGAGGCCGCCATCGACCGCTAGGTCGACACCGGTGAGGTCGACGGCAGGGTCGGCGAGGTAGGTGACCGCACGGGCCACTGCTGCGGCCGAGATGAGCTCACCGGTGGGCTGCCGCTGGCGCATCGCGGCCATGAACCACTCGGCGTCGTCCGCCGCCTCGGCGTTGCGCCGCACCCATGGGCCGTCGACGGGTTCCCGGTGACACGGCGTTCACCCGGATGCCGTGGTGTATCTCGTCTGCGGCGACGGCCCGGGTCAGTGCGAGCAATGCGCCCTTCGATGCTGAGTACACCACCCGATCGGGCAGGCCGACTGTCGCGGCGACCGAGCAGGTGTTCACGATGACACCCCGACCGGCTTCCCGCATGGCAGGGAGCACCGCGGCGGTCATGTGGGCCGCGCCGTACACGTTGACGGCGAAGACTCGCTGCCAGTCCTCTGCGGTTGCCTCGACGGCGTCACCCGCGGCGCCGACACCGGCGTTGTTGCACAGCACGTCGACGCGGCCGTGCCGGGCGAGGATCTCGGCGACTGCCTTGCGGCAGCCGGCCGGGTCGGCGACGTCGAACCGTCTACGTAGTCCAGGCCCGTCACGGTGTCGGAGAGCGCGGTGAACGCGTCGACGAGCTTGCTGCCGATACCGCCGGCCGAGCCGGTGACGACGACGATCCGGTTGCTCATCCGACCTCCGTAGGATCTTCGCGATCGGCACTGGCGCGGGAACGGAGGACGTACTTCTGGATCTTCCCCGTCCCTGTCTTCGGTAGCTCTTGCACCAGGCGGAACTCCTTCGGCACCTTGAAGTGTGCAATGCGTGCACGCAGGAAATCCCGCAGTGCCCCGATATCCAGCTCGGTGGTGCTCCGGCTGGTGAGGTAGGCGACGGGAACCTCGCCCCAGTGGTCGTCGGGTACCGCCACCACGGCTACCTCGTCGACGTCCGGGTACTCGAGGATCACCCGCTCGACCTCCACGCTCGAGATGTTCTCGCCTCCCGAGATGATGACGTCCTTGAGCCGATCGCGGATCTCCACGTAACCATCAGGGTGCATCACGGCCAGATCGCCTGAGTGGAACCAGCCACCGGCGAAGGCTGCGCGCGTCGCCTCCGGATCACGGTAGTAGCCGGCCATGACATTGTTGCCGCGCATCACGAGTTCGCCCACCGTTTCGCCGTCGGCCGGTACGTCTGCCATGTCCTCGTCCACGACGCGCAGCGGTTCGGTCACGACGGTCGCGACACCTTGGCGCGCACGCAGCTGCGTCTTCGCCTGGTCGTCCAGCGAGTTCCAGTCGGGGTTCCACGCACAGACCGCCAGCGGACCGTATGTCTCGGTCAGCCCGTACAGGTGCGTTACAGCGACGCCGAGGGCCTCGGCGCGGGCGATGAGACTGGGTGCTGGCGGTGCACCACCGACGAAGACCTGGAGGCCGTCGTCGACCGGTTCGGCGGCGTCGGCGTTGAGTAGTGTCACGAGCACCGTCGGTGCGGCACACAGGTGAGTCACCCTGTGTCGGGATCGCCTCCCACATGTCCTGCCCGGTGACCTGCCGCAGGCAGATGTGGCGGCCGCCGGCAGCGGTCACCGCCCACGGGTAGGCCCAACCGTTGCAGTGGAACATGGGCAGCGACCACAGGTAGGCGCTGGACGGGTCGAGTCGTGCTTCGGCGACGACGCCCAGGGTGTGCAGGTAGGCGCCGCGGTGGGTCGTCATCGCGCCCTTGGGTCGACCGGTGGTTCCCGACGTGTAGTTCAGCGAGAGCAGCGTGTCCTCGTCCGCTGGCACCTGTAGTGCGGCGCGTTCGGCGGTCGCGACGAGTGCGTCGTAGGAGTGGTCTCCGCGATCGGCTTCCACCCACAGGACCTCGGGTGCATCCGCCGATTCCAGCGCCTTCGACAGGCGGTCTTCGTACGCCCTGTCGGCGACGAGTACACGGCTCCCGCTGTGCTCGAGTATGTCGGCGTACTCGGCCGGACCCAGGCGGGTGTTCATCGGTACGAGCACCGCTCCGGCGCCCGGCACCGCGTAGTGCAGCTCCAGGTGGGCAGCCGTGTTGGGCAGCAGCGTCGCCACCCGGGCGCCGCTATGGACGCCGTACCGCTGCGCGAGCAGGCCAACAGCTCGTTCGATGCGGTCGAGGTGTTGTGCGTAGGTCCAGCTGCGCTCGCCGTCGACCACCGCGGTGCGGGTCGCCCAGACGCCGGCACTCCTCAGCAGGAATCGCAGTGGGGACAGGGAGGCGTGCCAGACCTCCCAGTGATCGGGGGGCAAGTTCTCGTTCATCCGCTCACCTCCTGCAGCACCCTAGGGCGAGATCGCCCGTCACTCCATAAGGGGCGCTGTTCAGCGCCCCGGCGATCACGTACCGTCTTGCCTGCTCGAGCTCGTCCGGAACCACGGCGGAAGGTATCGCGATGCAGACGGAGATCCGTAAGTACGTGCAGTTCGAGGAGGAGGTGCACCAAGAGCACGGTCGCTCGGTGACCCCTGTGCTCACCCGGGTGGTGGTGGGTGCCGTCGCTCGTAACCCCCTGGCAGGTCAGGCGTCGACCGACATCGCGCCGCTCGTGGAGCTGTCGGTCGCGCTCGGCGAGGCTCTCACCCAACGTGCCTTGGCGCGCCTGGGTGACGCGGCCACCCTCCGTGCGTACGGCAAAGCAGCGCTCATCGGCGTGAACGGCGATCTCGAGCACGGTGCGGCGTTGATCCACCCCAAGCTCGGTATGGCTATGCGGGCTACGTTGCGGCGCGGCAAGGTGCTGATCCCGGGCAACGCGAAGGTCGGTGCTGCCGGCACACCCATCGACCTCGTCTTCGGCCCGCTCGACGAGGGCTGGGATCTCGACGCGATGGACAGCCTTCCGGTCACCGTCCCCGACGCGCCGCGCCCCGACGAGCTGGTCGTGTTCGTCGGCTACGCAACCGGTCCGCGTCCCAACGCGCGCGCCGAGGGCCCGTCACAGGCCGAGGTGGACGCGCTTCTCGCGTCGTTCACGGAGTAGAGGTTCCCCCCGCGGCTCGGCTCAACGACGTGCCGAGGCGATCGCCTCGCGGTACCAGTGGTAGCTCGCCTTCGGCAGTCGGCGACCGGTCGGGTAGTCGACGTGCACCAGACCGAACCGCTTCGCGTAGCCGAACGACCATTCGAAGTTGTCCAGCAGCGACCAGCAGAAGTACCCGCGCACGTCGACCCCTTCGGTGATCGCGGCATGCACGGCACGCAGGTGGCTGTCCAGGTAGGCGATGCGGTCGGCGTCGTGCACAGCGCCGTCGACGACCGTGTCGGGGTACGCGACGCCGTTCTCCGTGACGTAGACCGGCGGCACGTTCTCGTACCTGGTGGTGAGCCAGGTCAGCAACCGGCGTAGCCCGTCGGCCTCCACCGGCCAACCCATTGCCGTACGGGACAGCTCGGCCGGCGGGTTCTCCAGCACGCCGATGTCGTCGGCGGTGCGTCTCGCCGGGTCGGGTTCGACGTCGGGGACGTGCTTGGCGTAGCCGGGGAAGTAGTTGTTCACGCCGAGGAAGTCGACCGGTGCGCCGACCACCGCGAGGTCGCCGTCGCGGCGGAAACCGAAGTCGGTGATCGGACCCCACACGTCCGCTTCGTCCTCCGGGTACCGGCCGGCGAGCAGCGGCTCGGTGAAGACGCGGTTGGCGAGCAGGTCGGCGCGGGTCGCCGCGGCGACGTCCGCGGGTGTGTCGGTCGCCGGGGTGACGTGGTTGAGGTTCAGCGTGATGCCGAGCTCCGCGCCGTGCCCGTCGGCACGCATGGCGTCGACGGCGAGGCCGTGCGCTACGAGCAGGTGGTGCGCTGCGGCCAGCGCCCCGTGACCCTCGCGCGCGCCGGGCGCGTGGCGCCCCATCGCGTAGCCGGTGAACGCGCTGCAGAACGGCTCGTTGAGCGTGATCCACTGCGATACCCGGTCGCCGAGCGCCGCGTGTACGAGGGCCGCGTACTCGGCGAACCGTTCCGCCGTCTCCCGCACCCGCCAGCCGCCGGTGTCCTCCAGCGCCTGCGGCAGGTCCCAGTGGTAGAGCGTCGCGCAGGGACGGATCCCCGTCGCCAGCAGCTCGTCCACGAGTCGTCGGTAGAAGTCCAGGCCGGCCTGGTTCGCCGGTCCCTTGCCGGGCGGCTGGATCCGCGGCCACGCCACCGAGAACCGGTACGCGTCGACGCCCAGCCCTGCCAGCAGCGCGACGTCCTCGCGGTACCGGTGGTAGTGGTCGCAGGCGATGTTGCCGGTGTCGCCGTTCGCCACCTTGCCCGGGGTGTGGCTGAACGTGTCCCAGATCGACGGCCCGCGCCCGTCCGCGTCGACCGCCCCTTCGATCTGGTACGCGGCCGTGGCGGCGCCCCACGCGAAGCCGGCGGGAAAGGTGGGCAGATCCGGGCTGGGCATGGTCGGTCCTTCTTCTCGGTGCGGCCGGACACCGCAACACCGAAGGGAGACAGCCGGTGGCGACCACGACCTTACGCGCCACGTTCGCGAGCGTCGTACCTGCGGCAGGCCCTCCCCGGGTTCACCGGTACCGGCTGGCGAGTCGCTTCACCGAGCATTACGCACGGTGGCCATCGGCGGCTCCACGCCGTTTTCTGGCGTGCTGCGGAGGGATCACTCCTACGGTGTCTCCGTAGTCGATCGACTACGACGTGTCATCGCGGCAGGACGTCACGGTATGGGGGTCGGAGATGGCCAGTGTGGTTCGCCGCCCGGGCTTCGAGGAACACCGGCGGTTTCGGAGCAAGCGGAACAACCGGTGCGCGCAGTGCGACGTGTTCCTGCCGGTCGAGACGATGGTGCTGGGGAAGCCCCTGGACGGTGGCCGCTGGCACATCGTCTGTGACCCGTGCGGCACGGTGAGCGGCGGTGTGCGCCCAGAGGACCGGGTCGGGCGGGCGGCGACGGGCGCTGCCCGTTCCGCACCACGGTCGACCTCGGCCGGTGGGGCAGCGCCGCGGCCGAAGCCGTCACGGCACTGGTCCACCCTGGTGCGCTACCTCACTGCATGTGTGGAGTGGGAGAGCTTGCCCGATCCCGTCCGGCAGCGGGACCAGCACCTGTGGACGCCGCTTGACCTGTGGATCGAGAGCGTCCTCAGCGGAAACGACCAGCTGCTGCCGGCCTCGCCCGAGCTCACACCGCTGTTCGAGGAACTTGGCGAATTCGAGGCCGTGTACTACGGCTGGCCGGTCGTCGTCGTGACCGATGGCGGTGGCGTCCCGTACGTCGCTCCGCTCTTCCTGCGCCAGCTCGACGAACCGGGCGGCGCCGGTGTACCGCTCGCCAGTGTGGTGCCCCAGATCAACACCAAGCTCCTCGACCGCAGGTGGTGGCGGGCGGAGAATCGGGAGGCCATCGAGGCGGCGATCCCCGATGCTGTGCTCGACTTCGGGAAGGCTGTCGCACTGACTGCCTTGGCCGAGACGCTCGCTGCCGCTTTCGGCTTTCCGGTCGGAGGGCTTGACCCGACTGCGCTGCTCAACCGTACGTCGACTGGTGAGCTTTTTCGACCACAGGTGCCCGGCATCTTCAACCTCGCCATGGCCTGCCGTGGCTTGATGGACGCCCCGGCCCGTAACCTCATCAAGGACCTGAACTGGATGGCCGAGGCGACCGACGTCGACCGGAGTGCCGCAAGGTTCCTGTTCGAGCAGCCACCAGAGTGCACGGGCGTGGCCGAGTCCTGCGCGATCACCCTGAACGACGCGCAGCAACAGGCACTCGCCTCGGCCGCGACGGCGCCGTTGACGGTGATCACCGGTCCACCGGGCACGGGGAAGAGCCAGATCGTTGCGGGCATCGTGGCGGAGGCCTGGCTGAGGGAGGAGTCGGTCCTGCTCGCCTCGACCAACAATGCCCCGGTCGACGACGTCATCGAGGACAAGGCGAAGGCCGTCCATCCCGCTCTGCTGCTGCGGACCGGCAACAAGGAGAAGCAGACGCGCCTCAGGTCTCAGCTCGAGACCCTCCTCGCCGAGGGTGTGGGCGAGGCACCGTCGGGCGACCCAGGCGACCTGCAGCCGCCGCGGATGGAGCTCGACCAGTTGCGGAGGGAGCTGCGGTCGTACCTGCAGGGTGCCCAGCGCCTGCTCGACGCGGCGACGGCCCGAGACCGGGCGAGGCGGTTGGTCTGGCCGGACGGGCAGTCCCCGGCGGACATCCAGTACACCGCGCTGCGGCGGCGGGCGGAACGCGCGCTTGGTACGCGGTGGCGCCGGCTCGCCGGGTGGCGAGCACGCAGGTGCCTCCGCAGCGTCGGACTGGCTGACAGCGCAGTGCCGATCGCGGACCTGACCGGCTGGGCAGCGGCCGAGGAGCGGTACCAGGCTGCCGCCGAGGTGAAGCTGCGCGAGGTAGACGTCGAGCGGATGTGTGCGGACCTGACGGCGGCGGAGGCGGCCTGGCAGGACGTGTCGAGAGACGTGGTCGTGGGTCGGCTCGTCCAGGGATACGCGGCCGGGCGGGAAGCGCTCCAGCGGTTGGTGGATGTCCTGGGTGACGACAGCTCCAACCGGTCGGCAATGGGGGAGGTGATGCGGGCCGTCAAGGGGTGGGCTACGTCCGCCCTGTCGGTACGCGGGAACTTCGACTGCCGGGCGGGCAGCATCGACCTCGTGGTCATCGACGAGGCGAGCCAGTGCAACCTGGCCCAGGTACTGCCGCTGGCCTACCGGGCGAAGCGGTTGGTCGTCATCGGCGACCCACACCAGGTCGCGCCCGTCGTCACCACAGCTAGCGCGCAGCTACATCGGATCGCCGCGCAGCACGGCACGACCCATGAGGCGCTGGTCGAGGTGCACCAGACCCACGGCGAGGACTCCGCCTTCACCGCGTTCGCTGCTCGGGTGCCCGGCGGTCCCTATTTGCTGGACGAGCACTACCGGTGCCATCCAGAGATCATCGGGTTCTGTAACGAGCAGTTCTACGAGGGCCGGCTGCGGGTACTGACCGAGGTCGACGTCGAGGACCGATCTCCTCGTGGTCTGGAATGGCGGGACGTCATCGGGACGACGGCGCCAGGACCCGCCGGGCAGAGCTCGGTGAACGAGGCGGAAGCCGCTGCGATCGTCGACTGGATCCGCCGAGCCGAGGTGCCGCCGGAAGCCATCGGCGTGGTCACGCCGTTCCGGGCCCAGGCGGGCCAGATCGGGCGCGGGTTGCGCCGTGCTGCACCGGACGGTCGGTTCGAAAAGGTGAAGATAGGAACTGCGCACACTTTCCAGGGAGCGGCTCGCCACACCATGCTGTTCTCCGCGGTGCTGTCGAAGGAGGCGTCCGCGGGGACGGTCGGCTGGTTGGAGAAGGAGCGCAACCTGGTCAACGTCGCCGTGAGTCGGGCGCAACGGCATCTCGTCGTGTTCGGCGACCGGGTCGAGCTGCAGCGCCTGGGTGCGACGACCTTGGTCGCCCTGGCGAATGCGGCCGACGGTGACGGAGTGGCGCCCGCCGCAGAGCCCACACCTGCGGTGGCGGCGGTGGCGGCGTTGGCGGATCGGGGGATCGCGGCCAAGGTCGGTGGCTCGGTGGAGGGCTATGCGACGACGCTGACGATCCGCGGACCGCAGGGGACCATGCTGGACGTCGAGGTGACCGAGCTCGCTCCCGGCCACGACCCGGTGCGCGTCGTTCGTCAGCTCGCGTGGAGAGACGCCCGGGTGAAGGCGATGGGACGTCCGGTCGTGCGCGTTCCCGGCTGGGAGGCGTACCTCGAGCCGGACGCTGCCGTCGACCGGGTGGCGGCACGGGTCAGGAAGTGAAGCTCCGCCACCCAGTCGGCGTGCCGGGAGCGCCGCCGGCCGTTGAGGCGTCCGTGGCGCGGATCGCGATGTGATCACGGTGCGTTTGGCTCGCCAGACCGCAGGTCAGGCGGACGCAGAATTGTGTTCAATATGTCCCCCTGAGGGATGGCGACTGGTGGCGCGACACCTGCCCTAACCGGGCCAGAGCCGATATTTCTATGGGAGTATCGCGATCTCGTCCTGTCCTCGGGCGACGGTGAGGTCTGTACGACGTGCCTCGGATTGTGTACGATCTGCGGTGGCCTGGCTCACACTGTCGTCCGCGGGGGATGCAAGGAGGCACCCATGTCCGCTCCCACACGTCGGCCGCCGGACGAGGCGACACGCGAACCGATACGGCGTCCCTGGCTCTGGGTGGTGATCGTTCTCAGCGTCGTCGTGGGCGTGCCGCTGTACCTGCGCGAAGGCACCATCGACCCGCTCTGGTTCGGCGTGCCGTTCTGGCTGATCATCGCCGGGATCGCGGCCGTGGTCCTGTCCGCGACCGTATGCCTGGCCTGCCTGCGGTGGTGGTCGGTGGCCGAGCCGCGCGAGACGGCGGCCGAGGCTGCCGACAAGTCGGCGACCGAGGGCGGTGAGTCCTGATGGAACTCGCGTTCGCAGGCGCCAGCGGCATCGCGGTACTCATTACCTACGCGGTACTCATGCTGGTCATCGGCTACTTCGCCGGCCGGTACCGCCCGGGCGCCCGTAAGACCATGAAGGGCTACTACCTGGCCGGCGGCGGGCTCGGCTTCGTCGCGCTGTTCTTCACGCTCTACGCGACGCAGTACAGCGGCAACGCGGTCGTCGGTTATGCGCCAGCCGCCTACCGGGCCGGCTTCTCGTGGTGGCAGTCGGTGCCGTTCATGATCGGCATCATCGCCGTGTACCTGCTGTTCGCGCCGCGGCTCTACGTCATCGCCAAGCGCGAGGGCTTCGTGACGCCCACGGACTGGATCCGCCACCGCTTCCGGTCGTCCGCCACGGCCATCCTCGCGACCCTGCTGATGCTGTGGGGCCTGGGCAACTACCTGCTCGAGCAGCTCGTCGCCATGGGGCACGCAGTCTCCGGTCTCACCGGTGACACGGTGCCGTACCAGATCGGCGTGGTCGGGTTCGTCGTAGTCATGCTGGCGTACTCCTGGGTGGGTGGCATGCGCGCGGTGGCTCTCACCGACGTGATGCAGGGCATCGCGCTGCTGGTGGGTATCTGCACGCTGCTCTTCGGCGCCTTCTATCTCGTCGGCGGTGACCTGGGCAGCGTCACGGAGCACCTCAGGCAGACGCAGCCGGAGAAGATCGGTGTGCCGAACCTCGACGTCTCGATCAACTGGCTCTCCATGATCGTGATGATCGGCTTCGGTGCCGCCATGTACCCGCAGGCGATCCAGCGGATCTACGCCGCCAAGAGCGAGCGCACGCTGAAGCGGTCGCTCGCGGGGATGGCGTGGATGCCGTTCGTCACGACGGGCGTCGTGTTCGTCATCGGCATCATCGGCATCCAGCTGATGCCGGGTCTGTCCGAGGCGGAGTCGGAACAGCTCGTCGGCCGGATCGCGAACCAGGTCGCAGGGATCAACCTCTTCTTCTACGTGATCATGATCCTGTTCTTCGGCGGCGTCGTGGCCGCCATCGTGTCGACCGCGGACTCGGCTCTGCTCAGCTTCTCCTCGATGATCTCGAAGGACATCTACACCAGGCACGTGAACCCCAACGCGCCAGAGCGCAAACAGGTGCTGGTAGGCAAGGTCGCCGGGATCGTGGGGATCGGCCTGCTGTTGGTGATCGCCTGGAACCCACCGAGCACGCTGTACGAGATCTTCGTGCTCAAGTTCGAGTTGATCGTCCAGCTCGCGCCCGGGTTCATCCTCGGCATGTACTGGCGTCGGCTGTCGGCGTGGCCGGTGTTCACCGGGATGCTCGTCGGTGCGCTCCTCGCCGGTGGTCTCACGCTCGCCGGTGCGGAGGACTGGCACGGCATTCCCGGTGGTCTGATCGGTCTCGGGCTGAACATCGTCATCAGCGTGGTCGGGTCGTTCGTGCTGCCGCACCGCGAGGTGGAGGACAGCGACACCCGGAAGTACGTCACCGCAGAGGCGTTGGACACGCCACCCCTGGAGGAAGTCCAACGGTGAACCAGGCGATCAGGAGCGTCTACGAGCAACTGCGCGAGCAGATCCTCACCGGAGAGTTCGCGGACGGCGAGTGGCTGCGCGAGGCGAGGCTGGCCACCGCCCTCGGCACCAGTCGCACTCCCGTACGGGACGCGCTCAGGCGGTTGCACGGCGACGGTCTCGTGGAGCTGTCCCCGAACCGCGGGGCACAGGTCACCGGGCTCGCACGCTCCGACGTGGCGGACATCTTCGAGCTGCGGGCGCTGCTCGAGGGGTTCGCCGCACGGAAGGCCGCCGCGAGCGACGACACGGACGTCGCACACCTCACGTCGCTGTGCGAAGCGATGGAGGCGGTCGCCGCCAAGCGGGTCGACGCGAGCAACGAGATCACCGACCTCAACATGGAGTTCCACACGGCGGTCCACCAGGCCTCCGGCAGCATGCTGCTGCCACGGCTGCTGGAGAGCGTCATCGCGATCTCGTTGGTACGCCACACGTTCCACCACTACGACGAGCAGGAGCTGGCCCGCAGCTTCACGCAGCACCGCGAGCTCGTCCGGGCGATCACCGCACACGACGGCACGTGGGCGGAAGCGGTGATGGTGTCGCACCTGCGCGCGGCACGACGCACCGTCGACTCGGTAGCACGAACACCAAGGAGGATTGCAGCAGGTGAGTGACGAGGATCGGACCGGGCCGCTGGACGGGTTCCGCGTCATCGAGGCAGGGTCGTTGATCGCGGGGCCGTTCTGCGGCCAGCTCCTCGGGGACTTCGGTGCCGAGGTCATCAAGGTCGAGGATCCGCAGCACGGTGACCCGATGCGCGACTGGGGCAGCAGCAGCCCGGACGGCGTGTCGCTGGCATGGCCGGTCATCGCGCGGAACAAGAAGTCGGTCACCTGCAACCTGCGGGCGGCGGAAGGTCAGGACCTGATTCGTCGGCTGATCGGCACCGCCGACGTGCTGGTGGAGAACTTCCGTCCAGGAACGCTCGAACGCTGGGGACTGGGGTACGACGAGCTCGCGAAGACCAACCCGGGGCTCGTCGTCGTCCGGGTGACCGGTTACGGGCAGACCGGGCCGTACTCCGACCGGGCGGGCTTCGGGTCGGTGGGCGAGGCGATGGGCGGCGTCCGCTACCTCACCGGCGAGCCCGACCGGCGCCCGTCCAGGATCGGCATGTCGCTCGGGGACTCGCTCGCCGGCGCGTTCTCTGCGTACGGTGCGGTCATGGCACTGCTCGAGCGCGAGCGCACCGGACGGGGGCAGGTCGTCGACACGGCCATCTACGAGGCGGTGTTCGCGCTGATGGAGGCGCTCGTGCCGGAGTGGCAGCATGCCGGCGTCCGGCGGGAACGTACCGGCTCCATCCTGCCCGGCATCGCGCCGAGCAACGTGTACCCGACCGCCGACGGCGCTCAGATCATCATCGGCGCCAACCGCGACACGGTGTTCGTGCGGTTTTGCGAGGCGATGGGGCGTCCGGAGCTCGGCACCGAGGGCACGTTCGTCACGCATCGCGGTCGCGGTGACCACCAGGACGAGCTCGACGAGCTGATCGCCGCGTGGACCAGGCAGCTGACGGCGTCTGAGGCGCTCGACCGGCTGCACGCCGCCGGTGTCCCCGCCGGCCTGATCTACACCGCCGAGGACATGCTCGCCGACCCGCACTTCGCCGCCCGCGAAGCGATCGCCACGCTGACCCACCGCAAGCTGGGCGAGTTCTCCATGCAGAACGTCGTGCCCAAGCTGTCCGGCAGCCCCGGAAAGCTGCGGTGGCTCGGCCCTGACCTGGGCGAGCACAACGACGACGTGTACCAGGGGCTGCTCGGCATCGGCGAGGAGGAACGCAAGGCGCTGGTAGCCGCCGGCACGATCTGAGCGCGTAGAACCATCACACCACGGGAGGAGTCGTCGGATGACGAGCACGTCAATCGCAAGGACCATCGGTGAGTTCGCGGCAGACCTGAGGTTCGACGACCTCCCCGCGGACGTCGTCGACCGCGCGAAGCTGCTCGCGCTCGACTCCATCGGGGTCGCGTTCGCGTCCAGCCGCTACGAGTTCGCCAAGCGCGCTGTCGCCGCGGCGACGTCGCTCGGCACGGGCGACGTACCGGTGATCGCGCACCCGCAACGGTTCGGGCTGCGCGACGCCGTGCTCGTCGACGGGATCCTCGTGCACGGGCTCGACTTCGACGAGACGCACGTGCCGAGCGTCGTACACACCTCGGCGAGCGCGTTCCCGACGGCGCTGGGGCTGAGTGCGCACAGGCACCTGTCCGGCCGGGACCTGTTGCTCGGCCACGTGCTCGGCATCGAGGTCGCGGCCCGGCTCGGCCGGGTGGCAGGTGGCGGCTTCCACCAGATCGGCTTCCACCCGACCGGCCTGATCGGTGCGTTCGGCAGCGCGGCGCTCGCGGCCCGCCTGGACGGCCAGTCCGCCGACGGCATCGCCGGGGCCCAGGGTCTGGTCGGCAGCATGGCGACCGGACTGCTCGAGTTCCTCGAGGACGGCGCGTGGACCAAGCGGATGCACCCGGGCTGGGCCGGGGTGAGCGGCATCACCGCGGCGGCGTACTCGCGGCAGGGTTTCGCCGCGCCTGACAAGGTGTACGAGGGCCGGTTCGGGCTGTTCGCAACGCACCTGCTGCCGGACGCGGAACGCGACCTCGCGCTCGCGACCGCCGGCCTCGGCAAGGACTGGGCGACGCTCGAGGTCGCCGTCAAGCCGTTCCCATGCTGCCACTTCAACCACGCGTTCATCGACGCCGCGTTGACGCTCGGGTCCGAGCACGGGCTGCGTCCCGACGACATCAAGTCGGTGCGGTGCCTGATCTCCGAGGGCGAGGTCAAGACGGTGTGTGAGCCGGTGCAGAACAAGCTGGCCCCGCGCTCGGACTACGACGCGAAGTTCAGCGTGCAGTTCTGCGTGGCCGCCGCGTTGACGCACGGGCAGTTCACGCTCGCCGAGCTCGAGGACGACGTGCTCGCCGACCGGGAGGTGCTCGACCTCGCCAGCCGGGTCGACTACGCGACCGACCCGGACAGCGGCTTCCCGCGGCACTACTCCGGTGAGGTGATCATCGAGACCACCGACGGCCGCACGCTGCGGCACCGGGAGCAGATCAACCGCGGCAGCGCCGACCGGCCGTTGACCAAGGACGACGTCGTCACGAAGTTCCGCGACAACATGGCACTGGTGTCGGCCGGCGAGGTTGCCGACCGCGTGCTCGACGCGGTCGAGACACTCGACGACTGCGACGACGCCGCAACCTTCGCCGACATCGTCCGCGGCTGAGCGAGGAGTCCTCATATGACAGTGCTCCCCGTCGACCTTCCGGGCTCCGCTCCTCGCTCACGTACGGTCGACCCGCCGCCCACCCGCTCCATGCTCGCTACGAGGCTCACCCGGAAGGTCTCCTCATGACAGTGCGCGTCGGGCTCTTCCTGACCAACCAGAACCAGCCGGGCAGCGACCTCGTGCGTGGGCTGCACGACCAGTTGCGGCTCGCGCGGGCCGGCCGCGACCACGGGTGGGACTCGGTGTTCGCCGGGCACCACTATCTGAGCGAGTCGCTTTCGCACATCCAGCCGCTGCCGTACCTCGCCAGGCTCGCCGCCGAGACCGGCGACATGCAGGTGGGTATCGGCATCAACCTGCTCGCCCTGCAGAACCCGGTGGACGTCGCGGAGTCGTACGCGAGCCTGGACATCATCACCGGCGGCCGGCTGGTGTTCGGCGTCGGCCTCGGGTACAGGAAGGTCGAGTACGACGCGTTCGGCATCGACGGCGGGGAGAAGGTGCGCAGGTTCCAGGAGAACCTGCGTCTCGTCCAGGAGCTGTGGACCGGCGACGAGGTGTCGGCCGACCTGCCGTGGTGCCGTCTCGACGGCGTGCGGCTGAACGTGTTGCCGGTGCAGCGGCCGCGACCGCCGCTGTGGATGGCGGCGAACAGCGACCCCGCCGTCGCCCGTGCCGCCAAGCTCGCGGACACCTGGATGATCAACCCGCACGCGACCGTCGAGACCATCGAGCGGCAGCTCGGGTTGTTCCGCGAGACCCGCGCGGCCGAGGGCAAGGGCGAGGTCACCGAGCTGCCGTTGATGCGTGAGGTCTTCTGCGCGCCCACCCGTAGCGCCGCGGAAGAGCTGGCGCGGCCGTGGTTGGAACGCAAGTACGAGGTCTACGCGCAGTGGGGTCAGGACAAGGTCATCACCGGCGAGGGCTCGTTCGAGCGCCCGTACGAGGACCTGGCGCGGCAGCGCTTCATCGTCGGCTCGCCTGATGACTGCCTGGAAGCGCTGCTCAAGTGGCGCGACACCCTCGGCGTCGACCACTTCCTGCTACGAACCCAGTGGCCCGGCATGCCGGTAGAGCACGCCCTCGACTCCGTCGACCTACTCGCCCGCGAGGTCGTCCCCACCCTCAGGGCGGCCTGAGCCACCAGGCTCGGTCCGTGTCGCCGGAGCGCAGGGACCGGCGCTAGCCGGCTGGGCCGGTGCTGCCGCGCACGACCAGCTCGACGCCGAGGGTGGCCGGCTGGGCGGTGCGGGTGCCGGCCAGCCGGCGCAGCGCCAGCTCGCCGGCCAGCCGGCCCTTCGCGGCGAGGTCCTGGCGGACGGTGGTGAGCGCGGGCTCGGTGAAGCGTGCCGCCGGGGTGTCGTCGTACCCGACGATCGACAGGTCACGCGGAACGCTGCGGCCGAGCCGCTGCGCGGCGTGGACGGCGCCGAGCGCGAGCTCGTCCGACATGCACAGCAGGCCGGTGAGCTGCGGCTCGGCGGACAGCAACGCCTCGGCGTCGGCGGCGGCGTCGATCCGCGACGTGCCTGACGCCTCCTGGAGCGGGACGTCGGCCGGCGGGATCCCCGCCGCGGTCAGTACGTCCAGGTAGCCGGCCGCGCGCTCGCGGTCCACCCGGTACGGGCTGCGTGCCGCCAGGTCGAGATCGGCCCGCCCGCCCGGGGTGCCGGTCGCGCCCCGGTTGGCGAGGATGCCGATCCTGCGGTGCCCGAGCTCGACCAGGTGCCGTGCAGCGGCCGCCGCGCCGGCTCTGTCGTCGGTGCCCACGAGCAACGCGCCGCGCCGCTTCGGGCCGTCGATGGTGACCAGGGGCAGCCGCCGGTCGCGGACGATGCCGAGCGCGGAAGCCTCGTCCGCGAGGGAACAGCCGATCGCGAGGTCGGCCTGCACACCGCGGGTCTGCTCCGCGTCGGGGCCGCCGTTGCCGTCGCCGTCCGCGACCGCCTCGCCTGAGCGGCCGGGCAGGAGCACCATCGCGTGCCCGTCC
Source organism: Streptosporangiales bacterium (assembly GCA_009379825.1). Lineage (NCBI taxonomy): Bacteria > Bacillati > Actinomycetota > Actinomycetes > Streptosporangiales > Streptosporangiales bacterium. The sequence goes on along the minus strand of WHTA01000036.1, from coordinate 18,994 downwards.
GGCGCCAGCACGGTGGCGAATGCGTCGAGCGTCAGCGACAGGGCAGGGTCGGAGAACGCGTCCGACAGGTTGGTGTCGAGTAGTACGGCGACCGCACCGGAACGGCGCCTGGCGAGGCTGCGCGCCACCGGGTTGGGTCCCGCGTAACCCACCCGCTTCGCCGTACGTAGCACCTCGGCGCGCAGGTCCGCGGACAGCTGGTCGGGCCGGTTGTACGCGTTGGAGACCGTCGTACGCGAGACGCCGGCCGCTTCCGCGATGTCGTCCAGGGTGGGTCGGCGGTACCGCTCGGCGGGCATGCCCAGAGTCTATGCCCTACCTTTTCTGAAGCGCTTCAGATATCGTGGATGTCATGGCATACGTCGTTCCCTACAGCGGGATCTCGAACCGGATGGGCGAGGCGGAGGCGCGTGCGGTCCTTGATGCGCTCGCCCAGGACACGCTGGCGATGGGGCCACACAACGCCGAGTTCGAGGGGCGCTTCGGCGAGCTGCTCGGTGCCAGGCACGTGCAGGCGACCAGCTCGTGCACGACGGCGTTGTTCCTGGCCGCCCAGGTGCTGCAGCTGGGGCCTGGCGACGAGGTGATCACCACCCCGCAGACGTTCTGGGTGACCACCTGGCCGTTGCAGGCCCGCGGCTGCACGATCCGGTTCGCCGACATCGACCCGGACACCCTCAACATCGACCCAAGCACCATCGAGCCGCTGATCACCGAGCGGACGCGCTCGATCTGGGTCGTGCACTACGGCGGCCAAGCCGTGGAGATGGACCCGGTGATGGAGCTCGCCCGCAGGTACGGGCTCACCGTCGTCGAGGACTGCGCGCACGTGCCGGGCGCGACGTACAAGGGCCGCGAGCTCGGCACGATCGGCGACATCGGCTGCTTCAGCTTCCACTCGGTGAAGAACATGACCACAGGCGAGGGCGGCGCGTTCGTCACGTCCGACGACACCTACGCGGAGATGGCCCGCGACCTCGGGACCATCCACGTCTGGGGTCGGACCGAGGAGCGTGCCGACCCGCGCATCGGCCCTTACGGGCAGCCGGCGTACTACCGGGACGCACACGTGCGCACGTCGTACACCCGCGACTACGTCGACGGAAACTACCTGGTCGGCAACAACTACCGGATGAGCGAGCTCAGCGCAGCGCTCGGGGTGGCGCAGCTCGGCCGGCTGGACGAGCTGAACGACGCGAGACGCGCCATCGCGCGGCGTCTGGACGAAGGGCTGGCCGGCGTGCCCGGAATCGGCGTACAGACCGAACGTCCGCACGCGCCGCACATCTACCACCTGTACACGCTGTTCTACGACCCGCACGTCGTCGGTGCCGACAAGGACGACTTCATCCGGCACCTGCAGGAGGTCGAGGGCATCGAGATCGTGCTGCGCTACTTCCCGATCCACCTGCTCGCGGAGTTCCGTGCACTCGGCCACGGGTACGGCGAGTGCCCGGTTGCGGAACGCGTCTACTTCGACCACCAGGTGCAGCTGCCCATCTACCCGCACCTCACCGCCGAGCAGGTCGACCACATGATCGGCGCAGTGCGCCGTGCGGTGAAGACGCTGGGGAGCCGTCGTGGGTGAGCATCCAGTCGCCCTGGTGACGGGTGCGTCCCGCGGGCTCGGTGCGGCGATCGCCCGTACCCTCGCCAGGGACGGGTTCGCCGTCGCGGTGAACTACGCCGCGTCGGAGCAGGCCGCCGCGCGCGTACGCGACGAGGTGCTGACCGCGGGCGGCCGGGCCGAGCTGTTCCGGGCCGACGTCACCGACGACGCCGCCGTCGAACGGCTGCACGCGGACGTGGTGGAGACGCTCGGCGAGGTGGACGTGCTCGTGCTGAACGCGACCGGCCCGCAGCCGGACATCGCACTGTCGGACCTGCGGTGGCGCGACATGCTCGACCAGCTGGAGTTCTTCGTGAAGAGCCCGCTCCTGCTCGCCTGCGCCGTCGTGCCCGCGATGCGGCGGCAGGGGCGCGGCCGGATCGTGCAGATCGGCTCCGAGGTGTTCGAGCTCGGCGTGCCGGGGGCGAGTGCGTACGTCGCGGCGAAGGGCGCCCAGCTCGGCCTCACCCGGTCGTGGGCGCGGGAGCTCGCGGCGGACGGCATCACCGTCAACCAGGTGAACCCGGGCTGGATCCCCACAGAACGCCACGGCGACGTCCCGCCCGCGGCGGCGGACCGGTACCTCGCCGACGTACCAGCCGGCCACTTCGGCGTCGCCCAGGACGTCGCGGAAGCCGTCGCCTACCTCGCCTCCGACCGCGCGGCGTTCGTCACCGGCCAGCGCATCCCCGTCAACGGCGGCCGCACAGTCACCTGACGTCAGCCGGCGAGCTCGACGGCCAGCTCCTCGGCGATGTCCATGCCCTCCTGGACGCCGGCCTCCATGCCGGACTCCACGATCGCGTCCCTGGTGGCCTGGTCCGGCGCGTCGACCAGCATGGTGAGCGTGCTGCCGCCGGCGTGCGGGGTGAGGGTATACGCGCACAGCACGCCCGGGCCTTCGTTCGTCGCTCCCGGGCCGGCCTCGTAGATCTCGGTGAAGACGATCCGCTCGCCGGGCACGATCTCGCGGTACTCCCCGCGGAAGACGATCTCCGTGCCGCCGGCGTCCATCGCGTACCGCCAGCTGCCGCCGACGCGCAGGTCGATCCGCACCGACGTGACCGTACCCCGGTGGCCCGCCCACCAGCGCCTGACGAGCGCGGAGGGGTGAGGGCGACCTGAGACCCCGGCGTCAGCGCCGGGTGGCAGCAGAGGAACAGCAGCGTCAACGCGTCGTCGGTAGCGGCGGGCCCTGGCTCGCCCGGGGCCGCCACCTGGTCGGCGTCGGCAGCCTGCCGGGTGGCTACGGCCTCCTCGCGCCGCCGACGCGCCTGCTCACCGCGTACCTGGTCGACGAGCCGGCGGGACGCGACGGTGACCAGCCAGCCCCGCGGGCTGGCCGGCACACCGTCGGCGGGCCACTGCGTCGCCGCGGCGAGCAGCGCCTCCTGCACGGCGTCCTTGCACGCGTCGAACCCGTCGTACCGGCGGAGCAGCGTGCCGAGGACCTGCGGCGCCAACTCGCGCAACAGGTCCTCGAGCTCCGTGGTCGTCACGCTTCGTCGGGGTCACCGGAGAAAACGACCGGGCGCACCTCTATGCCGAGCCCGTCGACCTTGGCGTCCGGGATCAGCCCGGCGAGTTCGAGCGCGCGCTCCCGGTTCTCGCAGTCGACCAGGTAGTAGCCGCCGAGGTACTCCTTGGCCTCCAGGTACGGACCGTCGGTCACCACCGGAGCACCGTCACGGACGACCGCGCTCTCCGACGGGTCGGCGAGTGCGGTCGTGCCGAGCATCTCGCCGGACTCCCTGACGGTGTCCATGAAGGCCCCGTGGCCGCTCATCACCTCGTTGCGCTCCTCCTCGGTGAGCGTGTCCCAGATCTTCGGGTTCATGTGCATGATCAGCAAGAACTTCACGTTCTCCTCCTCGTTCCTCATGGTCTCTCACCGGTGAGTCGTCGCCGCCGGCCCGGTATTGACAAGACCTGGCAAGTGGCAACGACTCACTCGGTAACCGATCGACGAAGGAGCACGATGAACGTCCCACGCCTCGGTGTGAGCCTGCCGCACTTCGGCCCGTACGCCGGCCCGGAGGCCATCGCCACCGTCGCCCGAGCTGCCGACGAGCTCGGCTACCACGCGGTCTCCGTCACCGAACGGCTGTTGTTGCCGGTGCGGCCGGAGGCGGAGCTGAAGGAAGGGCTGCCGCAGTCGCACGTGTGGGACCCGATCGAGGCGCTGACGTGGGCGGCCGCGCACACCAGCAGGGTGCGCCTGACGACCGGGGTGGTGAACTCGGTCTTCCAGCCGCCGATCGTGCTGGCCAAGCGGCTCGCCACGCTCGACCGGCTGTCCGGTGGCCGGCTGGACGTCGGCATCGGGCAGGGTGGCGGAGGCGTCGTGGCTGATCCCCGAGGAGTTCACCGCGGCCGGCGTACCGCTCGGCCGCCGCGGTGCCGGCTTCGTGGAGCACGTCGCCGCCATGCGTGCCTGCTGGGCGCCCGACCCGGTGGAGTTCGACGGTGCGTACTGCCGGATCCCGCGTGCGGTGGTCGGGCCGAAGCCGTGGGGCGGCACCATCCCGCTGCTCTTCGGCGCGATGAACCGCACCACCATCGAGCGCGCCGCGCGCCTGGCGGACGGGGGCATCACCGTCGCGCTCGACTGGGACGAGACCCGCGACAAGATCCGCTGGTACCGCGACGCGGGCGGTGCGGGCACGGTCATCGTGAACTCGCTGCAGTTCTATCCGGACGGCCCGCCGCGCACCGCGTCGATGTTCACCGACGCGGTACTCGCCGACCTCGAACGGGTGCAGTCGGCCGGCGGTGACGAGATGCACGTCACGCTCAACCTCGCGTCCGTCGAACCGGGGCGCCAGGCGGACCTGTTGGCCGCGCTGGCGGAGAAGCTGGGCGGGTGACCGTCCACAGCAGGTTGGCCAGCAGCAGGGCCACCGACAGCGGGAACAGCCAGCTGCGCAACGGGAGGACGACAGGGGCGAGGGCCGCGGCGAAGCCGGTACCGACCACAAGCAGCAGTGTCGGCGCGCAGCAGGCCAGGCCGACGCCGAAGGCCGGCAGCACGGCGACCAGCCGGCCGAACGCCGTCGCGCGGCACGAGGGGCGGGTGTGTACCAGGTGGGACGCGACCGCGACGTTGACCGCGAGCAGGGTCGCGAGCAGCCCGCCGAGCAACAGGTTCGCGGGGCTGACGAACACGACCAGCCACGGCACGCGTACGGCCGCCACCGGCTCGAAGAGGTACGGCGCGCGCGTCGCCGTCAGCTTGGCCAGCCAGTCCGCGGGCACGGTGACCGCCGGGCGTCCCGTCGCGTGCGGTGCGACGGTGACGTCGCCGATCGCGAGCAGGTAGAGCAGCAGCACGACGACGCCGGTCAGGAGGCCGAGCCTGCGGTGCCGCCGGCCGGCCCACGCCCGGCCCACCCGGGCCGGCGTCAGCCGGACGGCGGCGACGGTCGCGTCGGCGAGGTCGCCGACCCGGCGTACAGGTGAGGTCACCCGATCACCTCGGTGTCCGGGTGGAACGCGTACCAGGCGAACCACATCACGTCGAAGAAGTCCACGGCCGACGCGCTGCCGCCGTCGATGCGCCGGATCCTCGCCGTGGCGAGCCGGTCGTCCCAGCCGGCCTCCAGGGGCACGTCGGCGAGGGTGAACTCGATCCTGCGGCGCCGCACGATCGCCTGCTTCCGCACCGCGGCAGTATGGTCGCCCAGCCGAACCGCCACGACCACCTCCTTGGGGCGGAACCGTTGGCTCTCCTGCAGTACGGGGAACAGCAAGGCGTCGCCGGTGTAGTAGCCGCCCGGTGGCGTGTAGGTGCCGTACGGGTCGTCTCCGTAGTTCCGCACGTGTCCGGTGTCGGTGGAGAGCACCACCGTGTCGGGGTGCGTCTCGCGCCAGTGTCTCCAGGTGGTCCAGAGCAGCGGCACGGTGGTCAACCGGTGGCCGCGCAGCCGGCCGCGGATGGCCGTACCGGCGAGCTGCGGCCACTGCGACTCGGTCTCCCGGTCGTACATCAACAGGTTCGAGTTGACCAGCTGCCCGGTGGTACCGAAGGTCAGCGGCCGGGTCCCGGCCTCGCCCTGCACAGCGAACGCCGAGCCGGTCAGCGGGCAGTACGTCACCGAGAGGCGCTGCGCGCCGATCCGGTCGTTGACGATCTCGTGCCACACCAGCACGAGTTGTGGGTACGCGCGTACGACCCCGCGATACGCCAGCCCGAACACCGGGTCGGCACCAAGCAGCTCCGTCCGCCGCGCGGGGACGAACCGCGGTTCGTCGATCGCCGGGATGCCGTCCTTGCCCGGTCCGCCGGAGACGATGTTGTCCGCGAGCCGGTCCAGCCACGGCTGCGCTGTCGCGGTCGGCGCTGTCGCAGCCGGCTCCCGGCCGCCGGCGAAGCGCCACACGCCCGCACCGGCCAGGCCGGCGGCACCCGCCAGCACGGCCGCGCCCTTCAGGAACTGGCGTCGGCTGCTCGACCCGGAAGCCGGCTGGCCGTCCATGCGCCGACGGTAACGAAGAGGACCGGCCCGACTCGGTGAGCGCGCTCACACTTCCACCAGGGGGTGCGTCCCTCATGATGGCTGGCATGCGTGGGTTGCCGGCCGTCATCGTCAGCCAGCTGCTGCTGCGGGTCGGCGCCGCTGCGGGCGCGCTCGTCGTGGGTAGCTACTTCGTCGAGCTGCGGGCCCGTGGTGTGCCGGTGACGGCGCTCGCGTTGGGCGTGCTGTCCGGGCTGACGTACCTCGCGGAGCTGGTGTTCGCGCCGCTCGCGGGGTCGAGCAGCGACCGGCGTGGCCGGCGCGTGTTCCTCGTCCTGGCGCCGTTCCTCGCCGCGGTGGGGGTGCTGCTGACGCCGACCGGGTCGCTGCTCGACGCCGTGCCACCGCTCGCCTTGGTCCTCGTGGTCGTTGCGGTCGCACGGTTGGTCGACGGCGCGGGAGCGGCGATGGCCGTGCCCGCGACGCTCGGGCTGCTCGCGGACGCGACGGACGCCGACCGGCCGCGGCGCGGCCGGCAGATGAGCTTCTACGAGCTGGCGTCCGCCTGCGGGATCGCGGTAGGAGCCGCGGCGGGACCCCTGCTGTGGGCGGGGCTGGGGCTGTGGGCGTTCGCTGCCATCGCCGGTGCGTACCTCGTGGCGGGCACACTGGTGGCGGTGTTTCGTCCGGGAACCGGCCCGTACGGAGGTCCCCGCCAGGCGGTCGCTTCGGCGGTGGCTCGAGGTGCTCTCCGACCGGCGGCTCGTGCTGTTCCTGCCGGCGTGGGTGGTGGTCAACGCGATCCTCGGCACCTGGGTCGCGGCGCAGATCACGTTCCTGCTCACCAGCGAACGGCGGGTACCCGGGCAGCGGTTCGTCGGGGCGCTGGCGGGCCACGAGGGCCGGCTGTCGCTGATCCTCGGCGGCTACGTCCTGCTGTTCGGCCTGTGCGTCGTCGGGTGGGCGTTCCTTGTGGGCCGGCTGCCGACGAAGCCGGTGCTGCTGGTCACCCTCGGCGGTGCCGTCGTCGCGTCCGGGGGACTGATCGCGGCCAACCACGGTGCGTCCTGGGGGTTCGCCGGTCCTGTAGTGATGGTCGGCATCTTCCTCGAGGCCGGGTTCGCGCCGGCCGCGCTGACCTAGCTGGCCGAGGTCTCCGGTCTGTTCGCCGCCGACCGCGGCGTGGTGATCGGTGCCTACTCCGTCGTGCTCGGCCCGGGGTACCTGCTGCCTGTGGTCGGACTGGCGTCGGTGGTCGCGCTCATCGCCCGACGCTGCTGATGCCTGCGCAAGCACGCTGGGACGGCCACCGAGAGAGTTGACGAACAGGCTGGTCACGGAGGCGGCCATGGCAACCATCGCCCACACCGGATGGATCAGGCCGGTGGTCGCCAACGGGATGCCGATGCCGTTGAACGTGAACGCCAGCGCGACGTTCTGCCGCACCCGCCGGTAGGAGCGACGGCTGATGTCGCGGGCGGTGTGTACGAGGGTGAGGTCGTCGCGGACGGCGATGACGTCCGCGGACTCGGTGGCGATGTCGGTGCCGCCGCCCATCGCCACCCCGACGTCGGCCCGCATCAACGCGGGGGCGTCGTTGATCCCGTCGCCGACCATGGCGACTCGTACCCGGCGGCCTGGAGCCGGCCGACGAGCTCTGCCTTGCCCTCTGGTCGGACCTCGGCGTGGACGTCGTCGATGCCCACGCGGCGGGCGACGTGGCTGGCGGTACGTGGGTTGTCGCCGGTGACCAAGACGGGGGTCAGCCCCGCCGCCCGCAGGGCGGCCACCGTCGCGGGCGCCTCGGGGCGCAGGGCGTCGGCCAGTGCGAGCAACCCCACGGGACGCGTCCCGCGGGCGACGGCGGCCACGGTGTGCCCCTCGCTCTCGAGCGCGGTGATCGCGCCGGCCAGCTCACCGAGGTCGATGCCGGCGTCGGCGAGGAAGGCCGGTCGACCGACGAGCACCCGCTGTCCTTCGACCCACGCGGTCACGCCGAACCCGGCGGTGGCCTGGAACCCGTCCGGGTCCAGGGCCGGCACGGGCAGTCGCCGCTGCTGCGCGGCGGCGGTGACGGCGTGGGCCAGTGGATGCTCCGACCGTGCCTCGGCCGCGGCCGCCAGGGCGAGCAGCTCGTCCGCCGTCATGCCGGGCACCGGCTCGGCGCGCTGCACGACGGGCCGGCCCACGGTGAGGGTGCCGGTCTTGTCCAGCAGCACGTGGCTGACGTTGCGCAGCGTCTGGAACGCCTCGCCGGTGCGCATCACGATGCCCTCGTCCGCGGCCGCGGACGCGCCGCGGACGATCGCCAGCGGCGCCGCGATCCCCACCGCGCACGGGTAGCCCATCACCAGCACGGTCAGCGCCGCGAACACCGCCCGCTGTACGTCCGCGTCGGCGGTGAGTACCCAGCTGCCGAACAGCCAGCCGAGCAGGGCGAGCGCTGCGATCGACAGCACGGTGGGCGTGTACACCCGCATGATCCGGTCGACGAGGTGCAGGATGCCCGGCTTGAGCGCACGGGCGTCCTCGACGTGCTGTACGACCTGGGCGAGGAAGCTCTCCGCCGCGACGGTGGTCGTCTCCACCAGCAGCGCGCCCGCGCCGTTGAGCACGCCGGAGACCACCGTGTCGGCATGGCCCTTCTCCATGGGATGGGTTCGCCGGTGACCAGCGACAGGTCGACCGTGGAGTGGCCGTCGACCACGCGCCCGTCCACGGGGATGCGCTCGCCTGGCCGGATTCGTAGCAGGTCGCCGACGCGAACATCGTCCACCGGCACCTCGGTCTCGGTGCCGCCACGAACCACCGACGCCAGGTCGGGCTGCAGGTCGAGCAGCTTCTTTACCGCCTGACTGGAGCGGGTCTTGACCAGCAGCGACAGCCACTCGGAGAACAGGTGGTACGTCGTCACCAGCACCGAGACCGCGAAGAACGCTGCCGTCGGGTACCCCGGCAGCACACCGGTCAGGCCGATGCCGCCGCCGACCAGCCCGGCGAACGCGCCGACCTCCAACAGCACGTGCTGGTTGAGTATCCGGCGGTGTACCGCCTGGTACGCCATGCGCAGGATGTGCGGCGCCACACCGCCCACGATCGCGACCGCCAGTGCGCCGGCCAGCCAACCGATCAGCGGCTCGCGCAGCACCTCCGTCGCACGCAGCGCCAACGCAGCCACGCCTGGGGCGACGATGCCGGTCGCGCCGAGCAACGCTCTCACCCTGCCCGCGGGCCGCAGGATCAGGTACGCGACGGGCACGAGTAATGCGACCACCGAGGCCGGTACGAGCACCGACCAGATCCCCGTAACCGTTGCGACCAACCCGACCGCGCCGAGGCCGGCGCCGATCGCGGCCAGCAACCGCAGGCCCTCGCGTACCAGCTGGGCCTCTTCCTCGTCGAACGGCCGCAGCTTGCGCGGGTCGTACAGCTGGTAGCCGATGGCACGCAGCGTGGCGCGGATCCGTTCCGGGGCGATGACGTCCGGGTCGTAGTCACCAGCGCCTGCTCGTGCGTGAGGCTCACCGCGACCTGGTCGACGCCGGGCAGGCGACCCAGCGCCTTCTCGATCGTGCCCGTGCACAGCGAGCAGTGCAGCCCCGCGATCCGCGCGCGAATACGCGCTTGCTCTGCCACGGTCGCACCGTACGACCTTGCCCCGGGGAAAGGGTCAACACAGGTAGCGTGAACGGGCAGGAGGTGACCAGCATGACGATGACCGTGGGCATGGCGGCGCAGGCCGCGGGCCTGTCGGCCAAGGCCGTCCGCCTCTACGAGACCAAGGGCCTCGTCCCGCCGGTGGCACGCAACAGTGCCGGCTACCGCACCTACACCGAGGACCACATCACGGTGTTGCGGTTCGTCCGGCAGGCGGAGGCCCGCGGGCTCTCGCTCGCCGAGATCCGGCACATCCTCGAGCTCAGACGTGGCGGCACGGTGCCGTGCCGCCACGTCGTCCAGCTGCTCGACGAACGCATCGACGAGGTCGACCGCTCCATCGCCGAGCTGCGTCAGCTACGGCACGCGCTCGTCGGCACCCGTGCGGCGGCCGAGCGAAACCCGAGCGACGACACCGTAGGGACGTGCAGGATCATCGAGCTCGGTTAGCCGATCGTGAACTCCTGGGTCTGCGGGTTGAGGTGGGGGAGTCGCATCGCGCCGGCCACGGCCCGGTCGCTGAGCCGCCAGGTCAACAGGCCGCGGGTGATGTCGGACTCGTAGATCCGGCCGTTGTACCAGTAGTCGGACCAGTCGCCGCCGAGGATCAGCTCCGTCTCCGACAGCGGGGCGGGGTCGGCGTACGCGATCTCCTTCGCCTGTGCGGGGTCGGAGAAGTCGACGACGCTGATGCCGGCCTGGTACTGCGCGGAGACCAGCACGTCGCCCTTGCTGGTGGGCACCACGTTGTAGTTGTGCCAGGTGCAGTTCTCCGTGGCGGTCTGGGGTCTCGGGTTGACGAACGACCCGACCTCGGCCCCGGTTGCCGTGTCGAAGAAGAACAGCGTCTTGTCCACGGTGTCGCTCGACTCCTGGCACCGGGCCTGACCGCCACCACCGGGCTCGTGCCCGAAGATGATCGTCCCGCCGTCCCAGCTGAACGCCGCCGAGTGGCCGATCGTGACGCCCGGCACTGCGACCGTGTACTGGAACGCTGGACGTGCCAGCGAGCCGCCGTCCGCCGGGTCCATGCTGAAGACGGTGAAGCCGTTGCCGCCCGCACACGCGGCCTTCAGCGCGTCACCCAAGATGACGCCGGTGTCGTGGCACGGCCGGAGAGCCACGACGTCGAGGTAGTCGTGGATCAGGTTCGCGCCATCCGGGTCGTCAAGCGGCACCTCGATGACGTCCAGGCCCGGGCAGTCGCTGTTCGACGCGCTGTTGTACCCCAACAGCCGGTCGTTCGCCTGGTCTGGCACGCCCGTCGCGGTATGCGAGCCGCACTCGGTCTCGACCGAGGCCAGCAGGTCCGGATCGGCGGGGTCGCTGACGTCGAAGACGTGTACGCCCTCCCAGCCCTCGGGTACCGGCTCGCCGTCACAGGTGGCACCTTCGGGGGCGGGCGAGTTCCAGGACCGGACGAGTACCGAGCCCCAGATGATCACGTCGCCCTGGTTGCCCGCGCACTCCTGGTAGTCGTTGACTTCTACCGGGTTGTCGGGCTCGGTCACGTCGAGGATCCGGAACCCGTCGTAGTTGCCGTGGTACGCGGTCTTCCCCCAGAACGCGAGATCGGAGTTCGCGGTGAACGGGCTCGCGGTGTTCCCGCGCTCGGAGAAGCCCTGCGGATGCATGTTGTCCGTGTAGGTGAACGAGTTGAACGGTGGGGCGGGCGCAGCCGATGCCGCCGGCGCGACCGCGGCCAGGCCCATGATCGCACCCGCGACCAGGGCCACGGTGGTTGTACGTCGCATGTGGTCCCTCCTCGGGCCGAGAGCTGACTTGATGCGATCTCACGGCGTGGAGGACGTCCCGAGCCGCCCGGTGGCGGCTGCACGGGGATGAGAGGGCAGCCGGAATGGCCCCCCGGCCGGTGGGAAGACACAGGGACGCACGGTCTTCCCTTTCGGGACGAAACAGGAAACCCGCTGATAGTAGGCAGGGCGCCGCCGCGCGGCAATGGGCACCGTCGGCCAGTGACGTCGTTGCCGGACCGTGACGGGTTGGCCGCGCCTGGTAACCGTTACCTCGACGGCGTGACGAAGCCGGACTCGTAGGCGGCGATGACTGCCTGCGTCCGGTCCCTCGCGTCGAGCTTCGCCAGCACGTTGCCGACGTGCGTCTTGACCGTCTCCAGCCCGACCACGAGCTGGTCGGCGATCTCCGTGTTGGACAGGCCGGCGGCCATCAGCCGGAGGATCTCCTGCTCGCGGTCGGTCAGCCGTGCGGTGCCGAGCGCGCTTCTGTCGGGGTAGCTGCCGTACGTCGCGACCAGGCGCTGGAGTGCGGCCGGGAAGAGCACCGACTCGCCATTGGCGACCACCCGGACCGCCTCGACGACCTCGGTGGGGCGGGCGCGCTTGAGCAGGAACCCGGCAGCGCCGGCGAGGAGCGCCTGGTACACGTAGTCGTCGTTCTCGAACGTGGTCACCACCAAGACCTGCGGTGGCTCGGACATGTTCGCCCGGAGATGCCGGGTCGCCTGGATGCCGTCGATGGCGGGCATCCTGATGTCCATGAGCACGACGTCCGGGTGCAGGCGCCGGGCGAGCGGCAGCACGTCCGCGCCGTCGGTCGCCTCACCGATGACGTTGAGGTCGGGTTGCGCGTCGATGATGGCGCGCAGACCCGTACGGACCAGCTCCTCGTCATCGACGAGCAGGACGTCGATGGTCATGTCGGCCCCCATCTCTTGCCGCCGAGCGGCAGCCGTACGTTGACCCGCCACCTGCCCTCCTCGCGCCCGGCAGTCATCTTGCCACCAAGCAGCCGCACGCGTTCCCGCATGCCGGTGATGCCGCGACCACCGGCGCGGCTGGCCTGCTCCCCGCGTACCGGGTTGGTCGCCGTGATGCCGACGGTGCTTTCGGTCACCGTGATCTGCAGGGTCACCGGTTCGCCGTGGGCGTGCCTGGTCGCGTTGGTGAGGCACTCCTGCACGACGCGGTACGCCTCGCGGGAGACGATCCCAGGCACCTCGGTCGGCTCGCCGGCGATGTCCACGGTGATCTCGGTGCCGGCGCTACGTGCCGCGGCCAGCAGCTCGGTGAGGTTGGCCAGTGTTCGGGCAGGCACCTGGTCGGACGGCTGGCCGTCGCGCAGCAGCCCGAGCACGTGGTCGAGGTCGGCCATCGCCGCACGACCGGTGTCCTCGATGGCCGCCAGCGCCCGCCTGGCGAACTCCGGGTCGGCGCTCAGTACCTCGCGCGCCGCCGCCGCCTGCAGCGTGGCCACCGTCAGCGCATGCCCGACCGAGTCGTGCAGCTCCCGCGCCAATCGGTTCCGCTCCGCCAGTTCACCGGCTTCGGCCTCGAGCGCGGCGATCCGCTCCTCGGGCGTGGGGCCGAGCAGCACCGGGGCCATGACGGCGGCGAGCCGGCCGAGACCCGCGACGGCGTAGGTGAGCCCGACGAGGGCGAGGAAGCCGAGCAGCGAGAGAACCGCCTGGTCGTCGGCATCGAACGGGCCGAACCTGAACGACTCGCCGGCGGGACCGAGCTGGGCGGTGAGGAACATGAGGGCCATCGGCACGATGATGATGAGTGCGGCCGCCACGACCCCGCCGACGAGCAGGTGCGTGGCGAACCACAGCGCACTGCGCAGCCGTGCCTCCAACGCCAGGCGGCCATTCGGCAGGTGCGGCAGGTCGACGTCGAGCAACGAGCGGGCGGCCACCGTCGACAGCGTCCGGGTTCCGCGGAGGAACGCCGGCGCTGCTGCGATCACTGCCGCCACCGCGAGCAGCAGGGCCGTGATCAACGGTTGCGGGTCGGTGGACAGCAACGTCGCGAACATGTAGCCGAGCAGTAGATACGGCAGAAGCACCACCCCGCCGAGCAACAGGTGCACCGCCCGCCGGTACGTCGACCCGCTCACCAGCGGGGCGAACAGCGCACGGACGGCCATGCCAACGGATTCTGCCAACTGATGGCTCGACACGTCAGATCGACTCGACGTAGGTCGCGACGAACATCGCGCAGGGCAGCAGGTACGCGCCGGCGACGGCCATGACCGCGGGGAACGACGGCCGCCCGCGCAACACCATCCGGTACAGCACGAGCAGCATCGGCGTCAGCACCAGGTGGGCGGGGAGTAGCGAACGGTCGATGACCACGTCGCCCGCGGCCAGCACGAAGGTCACGACGGCGCTGGCCGTCCAGAGCGCGAAGCCGAGCTCGAACGTCGCGCGCCGGCCGAGGACCACAGCGGTCGTCCGCACTCCTACCCGGCGGTCCGCGCCGTGGTCCACGAGCGTCGTCGGCAGGTAGAGCCCGGCCACCGCAAGCACCCCGACGACCCCCATCGGCCACGGGAACCCCGCAACCGTCCCCGTCACGGCGACCCAGCCGCCCAGCGGCCCGAGGAGGCCGACGGCGCAGGAGTTCACCAACACGTCCGCGCCGACCCTGGCCTTCAGCCGTAGCGGCGGCATGCTGTACGCCCACCCGAGGAGCACGGCGACGGCCGTGCCGAGCGCGAACGGAGCGCCGAGCGGCACAGCTGCGAGTACGGCGGCGACGCTTGCCACGGCGCCGATACGGACGGCCGCACGCGGCGTGATGCGTCCCCGGACGAGTGGCGTGTCGGCCTTGCGCGGGTTGAGCCGGTCACCGGCCAGGTCGCGGGCGTCGTTGACGGAGAGCACGGCCAGCCAAAGCAGCGGGCCGGCGACCACGGCTGCGTGCGCCATGGCGACGATCTCGGGTCCGCGGGGCAGCAGCCGGTGCGTCGCCAACACGAAGCCCAGCTGCAGCGCCACCGCGGAGAGCAGCCAGAACCGCGGTCGTGACAAGGCGACCAGATCGCGTACCAGACCCCTGTGTGGCCCCATGCCACCAGTGTTCTGGCGAACCCGTCGGCGCGCCTTCCCTCCCGCGAGGGAGCTCCCTCACCCGCGGTCGGGACGTGTGATGCGGAGCATGTAGCAGCCCGCGGCGACGTTGCGGGTGTGGATCTGGGTCACCTCGGGATGGGCGAAGATCTCCACGATCTGCTGCTCAGGGTTCGTACCGTCATGGACCCGTGTCGCCTGGTGGTGGATCCAGCCGCGGTCGTCGTACGCGCGGAACACCTGTGGTCGGCCGTGCCAGTCGCTCGGGTAGCGGTCGGTGTGGTCCGGCCCCTGGCACGGTTCTGCGTGTGCGTAGACCGCGCCGATCTCGCGGTACGGACTGGGCGGCAGGGCAGGCTCGTACCCGAAGAGCATGAGCTTCTCGCCCGCCGTGGAGTTGCGGAGGCAGCGGCGCAGCGGTAGGCCCTCCCCGTCGACGTGCTCCACCGGTTGTCCGGACACGTCGAGACCTGTGGTGCGTACCTGTTGGAGACTCTCCGGGGCGATGGCGTGGAGGCGGAACCTAGTCTGCGTTGTCGTGGTCATGGGCCGATTCTTGCCCGCGCGTACGGGTGCTGCTGGCAGGTAGGCGACGCCGAGCTCAGTCGGGGCGTCCCGACACGGCGACCTTGACGCCGAGCCCGACCATGGCCGCGCCACCGGAGACCTGCATCGCCTGCATGCGGCGGGGACTGCGTGCGAACCAGCTCCGCGCCGCCGCGGCCGTCATCGCCCAGACGCCGTCCGTACCCGCCTGGATGAGCGCGCCGACCAACCCGATGATCAGCATCTGCAGCACCACGTGGCCGGCCTCGCGGTCGATGAACTGCGGCAGCATCGCCACCAGGAACACGATGCTCTTCGGGTTCGTGACGCCGACGGTCAGGCCCTCCCACAGTCGGCGCACCCGGCCGCCGTGCAGCACGCCAGCGGGCTCACCCGCATCCATCGGCGCCGTAGGCCCGCGCCTGCGGGCGGCGAGCATCGCAGAGACGCCGAGGTATACGAGGTAGGCCGCACCGGCCAGCTTGATCGCCGTGAAGACCGCCACCGACTGCGTCACGATCGCGCCGAGCCCGCAAGCCACCGCGATCACCAGCAGGTACCCGCCGAGCGCGTTGCCGAGCACCGAGTACACCGCGGTCGCCCGCCCGTGCGCGAGCGCCCGCCCGACCACGAACAGCACACTCGGCCCCGGCACCACGGACAGCAACGCCGACATCGCGACGAACGCGACCAACAACCGCGGATCCACCACGCCCAACACGTCTCACCCACGCCTTCCAACCGAGCACCGTACCCGACCCGGCGACGCTGGCCGGGTGGGCCGTCAGCTGGCGGCGAGGTGGTCGTTGCGGCGGTAGATGCTCACCTTGTGGTCGATGACGGCGAGGTGGCGCTGGAGCTCGGCGATGTGCGCCGCCACCCGTTCGCGGTGTGCTTCGAGCAGCACCCGGCGTTCTGTCTCGGTGTGCTCGCCTGCACGGACCATCTCGGCGTACCGTTGCATGTCCTTCACCGGCATCCCGGTGGCCCGTAGCCGGATCAGCAACAGCAGCCACTCCACGTCGGTCGCCGTGTAGCGGCGGTGGCCTGAGCTGTCCCGTTCGACGTGGTCGAGCAGTCCGATGCGTTCGTACCAGCGCAGCGTGTGGGCGGACAGCCCGATCCGGTTCGCGACCTCGCTCACCGTCAGCGGGTGGGTGATCGGCGTGGCGGCGAGGTCCTCGCCGATCGCACAGGTGCCGACGCCGTCGAGGTCGTCGTCCGGTGTTGCGCTGCTCATTCTGTCCATCATTGCCGAGTTCCTCAGTTGTGCCAATGGCTGATCTGGGCGAGGAACGGGTACGGGTAGTCCGCCGCCCGTGGCGCGGTGAGCTCGTCCAGGCGTGCCCGCGCGCTGTCGTCGAGGTGCAGGTCGGCGGCCGGGAGCGTCTCGCGCAGCTGGCCGGCGTGCCTGGCGCCGACGATCGGTGCGCCGATGCCCGGCCGGTCCGACACCCAGGCCAGCGCCGCCTGCGCCGGCGTCACGCCGTGCCCTTCGGCGACCTCGCGCAGGCCGTCCACGATGGCCCAGACCTCGTCGGTGTTGCGGCGGGTCCACGCCTCGAGGACGTCGTCCGGGCTCTCGCCGACGCGGGTGCCGGCAGCGGGACGACGGTCGCGGTGGTACTTGCCGGTGAGGTAACCCTGGCCGAGCGCGCCCCAGCAGGTGGTGCCGACGCCCGCGTCGATGGCCGCGGGCAGGATCTCCCACTCGACCTCGCGGACCAGCAGGCTGTACTGGATCTGGTGCGACACCAGCGGCGGCCCGCCGTGCTCGGCGAGCAGCCGGGCCAGCTTGGCGACCTGCCAGCCGGGGAAGTTGCTCACCCCGACGTAGCCGATCTGCCCGGCACCCGCGGCGGCGGCGAGGAACTCCACCACGTCCTCGAGCGGGTGGTCGGCGTCCGGTCCGTGCAGCTGGTACAGGTCGACGTGGTCGACGTCGAGCCGGCGCAGGCTCGCTTCGAGCGCGGTACGCAGGTACGCCGGGCTGAGGCTGGCGCCTGGCTGGCCGTCGACCATGAACCGGCCCTTGGTGGCCAGCACGACGCGGTCGCGTACGCCGGGGCGGTCCTTCACCCACTGCCCGATCCAGCGCTCCGAGGTGCCCTGGTTGTAGTTGTCCGCGGTGTCGATGAACGTGCCACCGGCGCCCATGTAGGTGTCGAGCATCTCCCGGCTGGCCTTCTCGTCCGCGGCGCCGCCGAACATCATCGCGCCGAGCGCGAACCTCGACACCATCGGACCGGTGGCCCCGAGCCGTCGCTGTTCCATGTCTGCTCCTTTGCCGTTCCCGTCACGGAGATGGAACAGCTTCGAGTGCACTCGAAGTCAACCCGACCTCACATCCCGACGGGCTGCGTCGGCAGAGCGAGGAGGAGACCGATGAGCGAACTCCAGGCCATCGCCGACCGTGTCGAGATCGAGGCGCTGCGTGGCGAGTTCACCGACGCAGTGATGGTGCGCGACTACGACCGCGTCGCCTCGCTGTTCACCGAGGACGGCGTTGTGCGGATCCCCGAAGTCGACGCCGAGACCGTCGGCCGCGAGGGGATCCGCGCCGGCGTCGAGCGGCTGCAGGGTCTGTGGGAGTACTTCGTGCAAACCGTGCACCCAGGCACGATCCAGCTCGCCGGCGACACCGCGTCCGGTCGCGCATACCTGACCGAGTTCGGCCTTATGCGCAACGGCAGCTCACACCTGAACTACGGCATCTACCACGACCGCTACCAACGCACCCCGGACGGCTGGAAGTTCGCGGAGCGCGTCTACGAGCCCCGGTACGTCGACACCACACCGCTGGCAGGCGCCGCCCGCCACCCTTCTGCGTAGCAGACGCGCGCAGGTGCTGTGTGCCCCCAACGCGGCTCGTCCAGCATCTGCACATCGCCGACCGTTCCATCGAGCTGGTCGTGTCCGCGACGGTTGAGGTAGTGCGGCGCCGACGTGGCAACCGTGCGGCAGGTTGAACAGATCTTGCACAGTGCGTTCGTGCCGGGGCGCAGCTCGCCTTCAGGTTGGATAGTGAGAAGCCATGGTCCGCGTCGGTACGACGCCTACTGGCGTGGACGTCGCATTCGCGCTGGCGGACAGCGGCGGGTGTTCGTGGTCACGACACTCGCCGCGCTCCTCGGCGCTGTGGCGATGGTGAGCTGATTCGGCGTTCACGAGGAGATCGCGGTGAGACCTGAACACGTTGCCCAGTGTTGCGTACAGTGCTGTCGACGGAGCCCCGAGTACATCCAGCAAGAAGTTGTGCCTCCGCCTTTGCGATACTACCCGCCTAGACACAGGCAGCGGTCTGCAACCTCGGAGTCAGGAGACTAGATCTGTGCAGTCGTACGGAACCCGAGACTTCGTGCCTCCCGGATGAGTTTTATGGCCTGAGCCACCTGACGATCGCTGAGTGGCTGGCCGTTCTGGAGATGACACCCTCATGGAGACAATCAACGGGCTCTACAAGGCCGAGTGCGTCCGCTCCACGGTCTTCCACGACGGGCCCTACAAGACCCTCGCCGACGTCGAGTACGCCACCGCCGGCTGGGTCGATTGGTACAACGAACGCAGGCTCCACGGGTCGCTTGGCATGATGACTCCCGTGGAGTTCGAGGACGCCCACTACGCTGCCCTCAACCCCGAGCCGCAACCCGTATGAGAGCGGCAGAGAACCTGGGATGCTTCTATGTCGTGTCAAGCCGCTGACGCGGCGAGTTCGGGTGCACGGTGTGCGGCTGCCAGGGTGCGGAAGATCTGGCTGCTGGTGTAGCGCTTGAGGCAGCGGCGGATCTCTCTGGTCGTCTTGCCTTCGGCCAGGCGCCGGTCGATGTAGGCCCGGGTGGCGGGGTCGGTGCGCATCCTGGTGAGCACGATGGTGTTGAGCACCCGGTTGAGCCGCCG
>WHTA01000035.1 GCA_009379825.1 Streptosporangiales bacterium | reverse complement strand
CCCGAGTCCGGCCAATGCACCCTTTCCCCGAAGTCCGCTTCGCCGCCACACACCCAAGGTAGGAGCCCAGTGCGGTAGTCCCGCACGCTGGGATCTGCGCGGGGGGCCGCCCGCAAGGGCGGTCCCTACCGCGACCAATTTCTCACTACCGTACGTAACAGGACGCTGCTGTGACCGGCGATCCAGTCACCGGGGACGTGGCCAGCGACAAGACCGCGCAGGCGACGTGGCGGTCAAGTAGCAAGACGATCACCAACCATCGCGATCCTTAGCACGGACAGGATCGGACAACTGGTCGGCAGGACGGTTAGCAAGTCGATCGACCGCCCAGAGCTGTCGAGCCTTGCAGTCGGATATGAGCTGGTGAACCGGGCTGTCGGGTTGACCGGTGGTTGGCCCGACTTACCGTCGTAGAGGCCGGGTATCACGTATGGCGAGGCGGGCGGCGGGTTGTTGAGGAGCGGTCCGGCGGTCAGGTGTTCCTTTTCGTATCCGACGTTGGACTTCGGTACGTCGGATGATCCAGTGTTCCTTGATGAAGCGCCGCTGAGCTTGCCCTCGCGTAGCAGGGCGTGACCGCCGCCCACTCGGTCGGGGTACCGGGATCAACACCGGCGGGTCATGTCGACGACGTCGTCGTGTCCGTCCTGCCCGATACTGGTGAAAGAGGGCAGCCCAGTCCCCCGCCGCCGGGGCGCACCGGGGGCGCACCAGGCTCAGAAACGCCCAGTACCGACCGGTACAGTCCGGCACAGTTTCCGCAGGTCACAAGGCAGCCTGGCCTATCCGACCAGGTCAGGGCGTCGCATCCTGAAATGATCACTAACCGCCTACGACCACTGACCAAGGAATCAACCATCTAGGGCTAGCTGGCGTCCACGATCGGCAGCATCTTCTTGCCGTTCGGCGACGGCGGATCCGCCGGGTGCGGTGCCACCAGGCCCTGGGCGAGCCGCTCCTCGCACGTCTCGCGCAGCCGCTCGTACGCCTTGTCGCCCATCAGCTCGCGCAGCTCGGGCTCGTACGAGACGTACAGCAGGTCGGCGCCGACGTGCGCCTCCGTCGCGGCGGAGCACCACCACTGGAAGTCGTGGCCACCGGGGCCCCAGGCGCGCCTGTCGTACTCGGTGATGGTTATCATCAGCACCTGGGTGTCGTCGTTGCGCTCCACCCAGTCGTACGTGCGCCTGATCGGCACCTGCCAGCAGACGTCGGGCTTGGTCTCGTGGATCGGCTGGTCGTTCTCGAGCGCCAGTTTGTGCAGTGCACAGCCGGCCCCGCCGGCGAACCCCGGTCGGTTGTGGAAGATGCAGGCGCCGTCGACGACCCGGGTCTGCAGCTCACCGTCGTCCTCGTCGCGCATCGTGTAGCCGCGCTGGTGACCCTCGTCGTGGTACTGCCAGAGCTCGGGGGTCAGCTGGTTGACGTACTTCTTCACCCGCTTGCGGTCGGCCTTGTCGGTGAAGTGCGCGCCGAGGCTGCAGCACCCCTCGCCGACCGGGTTGCCGTACGTACCCTTGCAGCCGTTGCCGAAGATGCACGTGTAGCGCGAACACAGCCAGGTGAGGTCGCAGCGGAACACCTGCTCGTCGTCGTCCGGATCGACGAACTCGATCCACTCGCGCGGGAAATCCAGTCCTAGCTCGGGCACCTCTCACACGATACGGCGATGCCTTCGACGGTTCGCCAGCGGGTTCGGGCAGTGCGGCGTTACTCACCGTCGGTCAAATACCATTAAAGTGTCAGCGTGCACGAAGGTTCTGACGTCCCCGCGATGGACGTCGTACTCGCGACCGGATCCGTCTACCCGGAGTCGACGGCGACGGCGTTCGAGATCGCCTCCAGGCTCGGTTTCGACGGCGTCGAGGTGATGGTGTCGACCGACCCGGTCAGCCAGGACGTCGACGCGCTGAAGCGGCTGTCCGACTACCACGAGGTGGCCGTACGAGCGATCCATGCGCCCTGCCTGTTGATCACCCAGTTCGTCTGGGGCAACGACCCGTGGGCGAAGGTGGAACGGTCGATCGAGGCGGCCGACGCCCTCGGCTCCGACGTGGTGGTGCTGCACCCGCCGTTCCGCTGGCAGCTCGACTACGCACGCGACTTCGTCGGCAAGGTCGGCCGGCTGCAGGACACGACCGAGGTGGCGTTGGCCGTGGAGAACATGTACCCGTGGCGTGGCCCGGTCGGGTTGAGCACCGGCGCGTACGCGCCGCACTGGTCGCCGGTCGACCAGGACTACGCGAACGTCACGCTGGACCTCTCGCACGCCGCCGTCTCGCACTCGAACTCGCTGGACATGGCGAAGGAGCTCGGTGACCGGCTGGCGCACGTCCACCTCGCCGACGGCACCGGCAGCAAGAGCGACGAGCACCTGGTGCCAGGCCGTGGCACCCAACCGTGCGGCGAGGTGCTCGAGTACGTGGCGTCGTCGTCGTACCGGGGCATGGTCGTGCTCGAGCTGAACACCAGGAAGGCGGAGAGCCGCGCCGACCGCGAGGCCGACCTCGCCGAGTCGCTGGCCTTCTCCCGCCTGCACCTCGCCGCCGCGCACGACACCGACCACACCGCCTGGCGCCGCAGCTAGCGCGAAACGACTACGGCCGGGCACCTGTGGTGCCCGGCCGTAGTCGTCGTGGTTACTGCGGGTCCTGCGGTGGGCCCTGCGGCGGTGGTGGCGCCTGCGGTGGCGGACCCTGCCGCGGCGGCGTGCCCGGCGCAATCGGCGGCGGCGGTGGCTGAGGCGACCGCTGCGGCGGCGCGCCCTGCGGCGGCGGTGCACCTTGCGGTGGTGGACCCTGCGGTGGGCCGCCTGGACCGCCTGGACCGCCCGGCGGTGGGCCCTGCGGCGGTGCACCTTGCGGTGGCGGTGCTTGCGGCGGCGGTGCACCATGCGGTGGTGGACCCTGCGGTGGGCCGCCTGGACCGCCCGGCGGTGGGCCCTGTGGCGGGCCGCCGGGGACGCCCGGGGCGCCGGTTTGCCAGGGGGCCGCGCCTACGCCGGGGCCGCCTATGGCCGCCTGGTACGAGGTGGTCAGCACGTGCAGCAGGCCGTCCCTGCGTTCCTCGAACTGCTGTGCCGTGCTGCCGCCCTTGATGGCGCGGTCGTGTGCGATCGCCAGTTCGGTGGCGGCCAGCTGGTAGTTGCGCATGGCGCGTACCGCCGGTTTGCCGTACTGCCTGCTGACGTACCGGCGGGCGGCCTTCCGGCCGGACATGCTGCTGAGCATCTCGACGTCGGCGTTCGTGACCGCGCCGGTGCCCGCGTACTGCGGCAGGTGCGTCTTGATCAGCGCGATGGTCTTGCCGCGGTCCTTGACCAGCAGCCAGACCCACACGGCGATCAGGCCCATGAAGAACAGGTACTGCGGCACCAGCGGGCCGAAGCCGATCAACGAGGTCGGCGGGATGCCTGCGAGCACAGCGAGCGTGGTGCCGCTGTTCCACAGCGCGTGCAGGAACATGGCCGCCAACCAGCCACCGAGTACGGCGAAGACGCGCATGACACCACGGTGGTTCGCCGCGTACAGCACGCCGACGGCTGTCATCACCGTGAACAGCGGGTGGCACAGCGGCGAAGCGACGCCGCGCAACAGGATCGTCATGGTCGTGGTGACGACGGCGCCGACGGCGTTCTCGGTGGCTTCCAGGCCGGTGAAGAAGCTGCGCATGTAGTACTGCACGTTCTCCACCAGGGCGAAGCCGAGCGCGACCGTGGAGCCGTAGACGACCGCGTCGGTGAGGCCGTTCAGCTCGTGCTTACGCCGCCACAGCAAGAAGAGCAGCGGCAGCGCCTTCAGCGTCTCCTCGGTGACGGGCGCGCTGATCGACGCGGTGAGCTGGCTGCCGATCGCCTTGCCGAACGCGGGCACCCAGAGGGCCTCCTGCGACCACGAGTTCAGGTAGCCGGCGAGGAGGATCGACGCGCCCATGCCCCACAGCAGGAACACCAGCAGCAGCAGCTTCGGTTCCGGTTCCAACCGGTCCAGCCACAGCATCACCGACAGGTACAGCACGGCGGTCGGCAGCGCGATGAAGAAGAAGATGATCGCGATGCCGACGGTGCTCAGGATCCACAGCGCCATGACGGCGAGCAGGGCGAGGCCGGCGACGGCCAGCGCGATGATCAGCGAGACCGGGGCACGTCCCGGTCGGCGGCCCTCGAGCAGGGCACGCGAAACGGCCTGAGGCGTACTCATGGCCCCTGACCCTAGCGGCCCACCCCCGGGTACGGGCCCGCCGGTTCACCTGCGCAGGGTGCTGCCTGATGAGCACCGGCTCAGTTGTTACGACTCGTGGTGGTTTGCTACTTCGGGTCGCGCCACATGGCCCAGGTGCGCGGGCCTTCCTCGGGGATCTCGATCTCCTGCAGTACGTGGAAGCCGAACCGCTCGTAGAAGCGGACGTTGCGTTCCTTGTTGGTCTCCAGGTACGCCGGCTCGCCGGCCCTGTCGCACTCCGCCAGCCGGTCGGTGAGCAGCTTCGTGCCGACGCCGCGTCCCTGCGCGGACGGGTCGGTGCCCAGCACGGAGAGATACCAGTGCGGCTGGGTCGGGTGCGCCTCGCGTAGTGCCTCGCCGAAGGTCTCCGCCCGGCGGGTGCGGCCGCGCAACGCCCATGCGTAGCCCGCCGTGGTCGCCCACTCCTGCGTCCGCGAGCGCATCGCGCCCGGCGGGTGCCACGCGGCGACGCCGAGGATCTCCGCGCCGTCGGCCACCGCACTGCACACGCCGAACGGCAGGCTCTTGCGCAGGATCACGTCGAACAGCCGCGGGAGCTGCTTCGCCCGTGCGTCGTCGTCGGGGATCAGGAAGATCATCGACGGGTCGTCGAACAGCGACCTCGCCAGCACGACGGCCATCTCCCGCACGGTGGTGCGGTCGGCCACCTTCTTCAGCGCTGTGCCGGCCACGGTCAGATGTACTTGTTCGCGCCCGCGACGAACGCGTCCACGTACGTCTCCGCCGGGTAGTCCCCGAGATAGTACGCCCGGGCCTCCTTGCGGGTCTGCTCGAGCGGGTCGGTCTTGAGCAGCTGGTCGAGCACGTCGTCGGCGTTGGACATGTCCTTGCGGAGCACGTACGCGGCCCGCGCCAGCGGGAACGACTCCACGAACTCGTCCTGCTCGTCGACCATGTCGGTGATCGCGAACGGCTTCTCGGAGAACAGGAAGTCGGAGACCACGCTTGACACGTCGGAGATCATCGCATCCGCGGCGTTGAAGCACTCGACGATGGTCAGCTCCTCGGTCGCGGCGCTGCCGAAGACGTGCTTGCGGCCGCTGCGCTGCCTGTCCTGCGCGAGCAGGTGCTCGAGCTCGTGCAGGGTTTGCAGCGACTGGCTGTCCCTGCCGGTGTACGGGTGCGAGCGCAGGATGACCGTGACGTCGCGCTCGATGAGCTTCTGCACGAAGATGTGCGCGACCGGCAGCGAGCAGTAGTTGACGGTGTCGGAGAAGCCCACCCACGTCGGGGCGTAGAGCACCGCCTTGTTGCTGCGGTCCCCGATGTGGGTCCTCGTGACGTCGATGTCCTCCACCTGGGGGCGCCCGACGATCTCGAACTTCGACTCGGGGATGTTCACGCCGTGCTTGTGGTACCTGTCGATCCCGGCCTGGCCGGCGACGAACACCCGGTCGTACATCCCGGTGACGGCGTTGTAGCTCGGCGGCTTGTCGCTGTCGCCGTGCAGCAGCTGGATGTGCGTGATGTCCCTGAACTTCACGAAGTGGCTGTTCTTCATGCCGTTGTTCACGTAGAAGCAGGCATGCAGACCGTCGACCGCCACCTGGTCGAGGTTGCCGATGGTGTTGCAGACGACCACCGGCTGGTCGGTGAGCTGCAGCATGTGGTTGAACACAGCGCCCTCGCGGAGCACCACCACGTACGGCTTGCCGAGCCGGTCCAGGTACGGCAGCCACATGGACACCTGGTACACCATCCCTGGCGGGCCGCTGAAGTACACGGCGAACGTCGGTTCGTACTCCTGCAGCGCCTCGCTGAACCGTGCCCAGGCGCGGCCGTTGCCGCGCAGCAGCGCGCGGGCGTCGAACAGCAGCGCGGCGACGCCCGCAGAAAGCAGGCCGGCGGCGACGACCAGCGGCCAGGACGGGAACTCGGGCACCGCGAAGACGCCGAGCAACACGATCATCAGGGTGTTCGCGTGGAAGACGTACTGCGGTGCGACGTGTACGTCCGTGCGCGTGGCGAAGTTCGGCAGCTGGCCGAACTGCAGCCGCGCCTTGCTCACCACCCGCTGGACGAGTCCCTCGTGCATCATCAACATCACGAGCATCGCCGTGGTGGCCAGCAGGCTGTAGTCGTTGGTGTCCTGCAGGTTCGGCAGGTACTGCGCGATCAGGCCACCGACCAGCAGGATCCGGACGCTGACCGCCTTGCCCATGCCGGACTTGCGGTTGCGCCACCAGGCGGCACCGAGGGTGAGGGCGCTGGTGACGAAGCCGAGCCAGGGGATCGGGCTCAAGGTGAGCAGCAGGAACGACACGATGGCCATCGCGTTCAGGCCGAACAGCCTGCTCAGCATGCGAACCCGGCGCATCAGGATACGAAGACGGCGAAGCACGTTCAGCGGGCCTTCCTGCCAGTCGAGCTGGCCGCTGGAGTCTGGTCGTCCATCATCGGCATGTCACATCCGGACGACGAGGTTCTGGCTGTCCACGTAGGGCCCGGCCTCGGAGGCGAGCATCTCGATGACACCGGCGACGTGCTCAGGTTGCATGATGGTCGTCGGATCCTCGTCCGGTGCCAGGGTGCGGCGCAGGTCGGTGGCGCAGCGTCCCGGCGAGATGCAGCAGACCCGGGTGCCGAAGATCTTCAGCTCCTCCTTCATCACCTCGGACATGGTGATCAGCGCCGACTTGGAGGCGGAGTAGGTGAGCCAGCCGGGCCGGCCGCCCAGGCCCGCTGTCGACGCGATGTTCACGATCAGCTCGAACGTGTTCCCGTGCCGCAGGAGTTCCTGGACGATCGTGAACGGTGCGTACAGGTTGACCGCCATGGTGCGCTCGAACGACGTGAAGTCGATCTGCTGGATGGCCTTCGGGTCCGTGTACCCGGCGTTGTTGACCACCAGGTCGACGCGCTGGTGCTTGCGCATGATCTCGGCGGCGAGCTCGATCAGCGCCTCGCGGTCGGCCAGATCGATGTCGTACCGGTATACGCGCTTTTCGTGCGGATTATCCGACTCCAGCTCCTGGACCAGCTCGTCGAAGTCGTCGGACTTCCGCGCGAGCAGGATGAACTCGGTGGCCCCGTCGGGGGCAGCGAAGAAGCGGCGGACGGTCGCCCTGCCGATCCCCTTCGAAGCTCCCGTCACCAGCATCGTCTGTGGCTTCGACATCAGTAGGCTGGCCCTCCTGCGGCCACTAGGAGTAGTAAACGACGAGTGTCAGCTGCATGAACGCACCGAGCGTAGCGTGCCTGTGTTACTGGTCGGGCAAGGCGGGGTCGCAACGTCACTGCCCGCCGGGCCAGCGCCGCTGCTCGCAGCGGGTGGGTGAAAGATGGGATACGAGCAGGCGGCCACGTCGTCTTCCGAGGTGAGGAGCTTCTCGTGCTGGGCAAGGTGCTAGGGAGAGCTGCCGACTCCGACCGGCTCAAGCGGGCCATCGAGACGGCGCCGGTGTCGCGAACCGTGGTGCGGAGGTTCGTCGCGGGGGAGCACGAGGACGACGCGATCGCCGCGTCGCACGAGCTGGCCGGGGCGGGCCTGTCGATCACGCTGGACCACCTCGGCGAGGACACGACCGACCTCGAGCAGGCGGCGCAGACGGCGGACACGTACGTGGCGCTGCTGCACCGGCTCGCCGCGGAGGGGCTCAGCGAGGTGGGCGAGGTGGCGGTGAAGCTCTCCGCCGTCGGCCAGTCGCTGTCGATCGTGGGCGACGGGCACAAGATCGCGCTCGAGCACGCGCACCGGATCTGCGCGGCGGCCAAGGCCGCAGGCACCACGGTGACCTTCGACATGGAGGACCACACCACGACCGACTCGACGCTGGAGATCATCAGCGAGGTCAGGCGCGAGTTCCCCTGGGCCGGGGTGGCGGTGCAGAGCTACCTGAGGCGTACCGAGGGCGACTGCAGGGAGCTGGCCGGCGCCGGGTCGCGGGTGCGGCTGGTGAAGGGCGCGTACAACGAGCCGGAGTCCGTCGCGTACCAGACCAAGCGCGACATCGACCGGGCGTACGTGCGCTGCCTGAAGCTGCTGATGCACGGCGACGGGTACCCGATGGTCGCCACCCACGACCCGCGGCTGGTGGAGATCAGCACGTCGCTCGCGGTGCAGTTCCACCGCGACCCCGGGACTTACGAGTTCCAGATGCTGTACGGGGTGCGGCCGGAGGAGCACCGACGGCTCGCGCAGCGCGGTGAGCGGATGCGCATCTACGTGCCGTACGGCGTGCAGTGGTACGGATACCTGATGCGGCGGATGGCGGAGCGACCGTCGAACACCGCGGTCTTCCTGCGGGCGCTGACGACCAAGCGCTGATCGGCGAGATAGTGAGGAACGATGACTGACACGGTGGCCGTACTCGGCGTCGGCAAGATGGGTGAGGCGCTGCTGTCCGGCATGCTGCGCGCCGGCAAGCCGGTGGGGCAGCTCTACGGCACCACCCGCAGCGCGGACAAGGCGAAGATGCTCGAGGAGCGCTACGGCGTCTCCATGGTGAGCAACGCCGACGCGGTGGCCGCGTCGGACACCCTGCTGCTCGCGGTGAAACCGCAGGACATGGGCGTGCTGCTGGACGAGATCGGGCCGCACGTGCTGCCGCACCAGCTGGTGGTTTCGGTGGCCGCGGGCATCACCACGGCCACGGTGGAGGCGAAGCTGCCCGCCAACACCCCGTGCGTACGGGTGATGTCGAACACGCCGGTGCACGTCGACGAGGCGATGAGCTCGATCTCCGGCGGCTCGCACGCGGAGGCGGAGCACCTGCAGCGTGCGGAGGAGATCCTGCGCCCGGTCGGCAAGGTGATCCGGGTGCCCGAGTCGCAGCAGGACGCCGTGACGGCGCTGGCCGGCAGCGGTCCCGCGTACTTCTACTTCCTGGTCGAGGCGATGACCGACGCCGGGCTGTTCCTCGGCCTCCCCCGCAACGTCGCGCACGACGTCGTGGTGCAGGTGATCAAGGGCGCCGCGGCGATGCTGGTGGAGAGCGGCGAGCACCCGGTGACCCTGCGGGAGAACGTCACCTCCCCGGCCGGCACGACGAGCAGCGCCATCCGCGAGCTGGAGAGCCACCGAGTCCGCGCCGCCGTCCTCGACGCGATAGTCGCCGCCCGCGACCGCTCCCGCGAACTGGCGACGGGCAAGTAGCCCCGCCGCCAGCTCGCGTCCCCCGACCCTGGGTCAGGTGGGCACCGGGGCCGGTGCGGGCAGCGGTAGCAGGCCGAAGGCGCGTTCGGCGCGGGTGAGGACGGGGCGGGCCAGGTCGCTCGCGTGTTCGGCGCCCAGGGCCAGGGCGGTGTCCACGTAGCTGCGGTCGGCTTGCAGCTCTGCGTACCGGTGCTGGATCGGGCGGAGGGCGTCGACCACGGCGTGGGTGACGTCGGCCTTCAGGGTGCCGTAGTCCGGGTACCGCTCGGCGAGCTGTTCAGGCGGGTCCTCGCCGAACGCCGCAAGCAGGGTCAGCAGGTTGGCTACTCCCGGCTTGGCGGCCGGGTCGTAGCGCACCTCGCGTTCGCTGTCCGTGACGGCACGGGCGACCTTCTTCCGCACCACGTCAGGCGGGTCGAGCAGCCGGATCACGCCCAGCGCGTCGTCCGGCTCCGACTTGCTCATCTTCCGCGTCGGGTCCTGCAGGTCGTACAGCCGCGCGGCGACCCTGGGCAGCCGGACCTCGGGCAGCACGAACGTCTCGCCGTACTTCGCGTTGAACCGCAGCGCCAGGTTCCTGGCCAGCTCGACGTGCTGCCGCTGGTCCTCGCCGACGGGCACCTCGGTGGTGTCGCAGAGCAGGATGTCGGCGGCCATCAGCGCCGGGTACGTGAGCAGGCTCGCCCGCACCGTCTGCTGGGCGGCGGCCTTCTCCTTGTACTGGATCATCCGGCGCAGCTCGCCGTCCGTCGCCGTGCTCTCCAGCAGCCAGGTCAGCCCGCGGTGCGCGGGCACGTGGCTCTGCGCGAACACCGTGCACACGTTCGGGTCCAGGCCGGCGGCGAACAACGTGGTGGCGAACTCGCGGGTCCTGGCGCGCAGGTCCCGCGGGTCGTGCTCGACGGTGACCGCGTGCAGGTCGACCACGGCGAACAGGCAGTCGGCCTCGTACTGCTGCACTGTCCAGCGGCCGACCGCCCCCAGCAGGTTGCCCAGGCTGAGCCGCCCGCTCGGCGCGGTGCCGCTGAAGATCCGCCGGTGACGTGCCATCGATCCTCCGTCGTGTTCCGGCCCCGCCGAGCGGCCGGAACACGACGCAGGCCGCCTCGACGAGACGGCCTGTAGGTGGGGTGCGTTACGCGGCTCGCCTCGGTGAGGTGAGCCAGCAGCGGTGAACCGTCGTACGCACGACATCGATGCTACCGCGTGCGTCCGGCGGGCGCTCGGTAGCCTTCCCGGCCATGGGTGGCGAGATCACGGTGCGGGCGCTCACACCGGACGACTGGGAGCAGACGCGGGCGGTCCGGCTGAGCGCGCTCGCGGACGCCCCGGACGCGTTCGTCACCACGCTCGCCGAGGCGCGCGGGCAGGCCGAGGCGCAGTGGCGCGCGATGCTCACCCCGGAGCGCGGGGTGCGTGCCCTCGCCGAGTACGACGGGCTGCCTGCGGGTGTCGTCGGCGCGTTCGACCACGGCGGCGTCGGCGAGATCATCTGGATGTGGGTGGCTCCGGACCACCGTGGACGCGGCGTAGGCGATGCGCTGGTCGCGTTCTGCGTCGACTGGTGCGGGCGGCAGGCGCTCGACTGCGTGCTGTGGGTCGTGGACGGCAACGACGCGGCGCAGCGGCTGTACGAGCGGTGCGGGTTCGTCCCGACCGGTAGCCGGCAGCCGGTGCCGGGGAACGGTGCCCGGATGGAGTTCCAGATGGCCTACCGACCTGCGGGTTCCTGACTGCGCGCAGTCGGCAGGTTGCGAATCGGCCACAAAGGTTTCGACCCGATAGCGGGCCCGGCGGATTGCAGGCACCCTCCGGGGAGACGTGTAGCAAACCTTCGGAGGCGTTTAATGAGACGTGGAATCCTGCCACGCCTGGGTGCGGGGGCAGTGGCGATGGCGCTCGTCGCGTCGTGTGGTGGCGGCGGAGGCGGCGAGGAGGAGTCGAGCTTCTCCCTGCAAGGTTGCGAGCCCAAGCACTTCATCCCCGGTCACAGCACCGAGCTGTGCGGCAGCCAGATGCTGCAGTACATGTACACCGGCCTGATCAGCTTCGACGAGAAGAACGAGCCGGTGAACCGGATGGCCGAGTCGATCGAGTCCGACGACCAGAAGGTCTGGACGATCAAGATCAAGAAGGGCTGGAAGTTCCACAACGGCGAAGACGTCACCGTCGACTCGTACATCGGTGCGTGGAACGCCTACGCCTATGGGCCGCACGCGTACGACGCGAACTACTTCTTCGAGAAGATCGAGGGCTACGGCGAGACCAGTCCACTCGAAGGTGACCCGAAGGCGAGGAGCTTTCCGGCCTGGAGAAGGTCGACGACTACACGATGAAGGTGACGCTCAGCGCGCCGTTCGGGCAGTTCCCGCTCGTGCTGGGTTACAACGCCTTCACGCCGTTGCCGAAGGAAGGCGTCGAGGCCGCGCAGGCGGGCCCGACGAGCAAGAAGTACAAGGAGTTCGAGAAGTCTCCTGTCGGCAACGGGCCGTACCAGATGGACGGCGAGTGGGAGCACAACGAGCAGATCAACCTCGAGCGCCACAAGGGCTACAAGGGCGAGAACAAGGCGCACGTCGACAACGTCAACTACAAGATCTACGCGAACCTCGACACCGCGTACCAGGACCTCATCGCGGGCAACCTGGACCAGGCGGCCGTCGACCCGACGAAGATCAGCGACGCGAAGAGCACGCTCGGCGACCGGTACTTCCAGGCCAAGACGTCGCAGCTGACCCGGCTGGACTTCCCGATGTACGAGAAGAAGTTCCAGAACAAGGACCTGCGGCACGCGTTCTCCATGGCCATCAACCGGCAGCAGATCATCGACAAGATCTTCGACGGCGCCCACGAGCCCGCCACGTCGTTGATCAGCCCGGTCGTCGCCGGCCAGCGGGAGAACCCGTGCGGTGAGTACTGCGAGTACGACCCGAAGAAGGCGAAGCAGCTGTACGACAAGGCCGGCGGCTTCGACGGCACGCTGGAGCTCTGGTACAACTCCGACGGCGGCCACGAGCAGTGGATGACGGCCGTCGCCAACCAGCTGCGGAAGAACCTGGGCGTCAAGGTGGCGCTGCGCAAGCAGCAGCAGGCGCAATACCTGACAGCGCAGGAGGAGAAGAAGATGACCGGCCCGTTCCGGAACTCCTGGCTGATGGACTACCCGTCCATGCAGAACTACCTGGAGCCGATCTGGGGCACAGGTGGTTCGGCGAACCGGACGTTCTACACCAACAAGCAGGTCGACAAGTACGTCGACCAGGGCAACCGGCAGCCGACCGTGACGAAGGGCTACGCCGACTACTACAAGGCGGAGGACCAGGTCCTCGAGGACATGCCGGGGATCCCGCTCTTCTACCACAACTCGCCGCAGGCGTACTCCGAGCGGATCAAGAACGTGCGGGTCGACCCGTTCGGGTTCGTCGTCCTGCCGGAGATCCAGCTCGCCGACGCCTGACCCGGCAGCGATCGACGGACGGCCCCGGGTACCGCCCGGGGCCGTCCGGTTCCGTCCGAGCGGAGCACAGCCGACAAATCGGTCGTTGGTTAACTAATATGAGTTTCAATCACACTGGTTTCGTTATGTTCGGCCTTCACCACTGGTAACGTTGCGTAGTAGCCTCTACGGACGCACGGGGGCGAAGTCGCTCGCCGGGTGGGGAAGCCCGACGGCCGCTCTCGCAGAGCGTGGAGAAAGTAACGGTGCTCGATGGGTGCAGGAGAACGACCGCTCAGTGAGGTCAAGTTCCTCACCGTGGCCGAGGTCGCCACGGTCATGCGCGTGTCCAAGATGACCGTCTACCGGCTGCTGCATGCCGGTGAGCTCCCCGCGGTGCGCGTGGGGCGCTCGTTCCGGGTCCCCGAGCAGGCCGTCTACGACTACTTCAGGCACTCGCCGGCGTCGCGGCCGGCGGACACCGCCTCGTAACGCGCACAACCGTCCCGTCACGGCTGCGGCGCGATCCGTGCCTGTAGCCCCCTCGATCGTCCGCAACCACAAGGCCGACGGTAGTCTGTTATGTCGGCTGCGGTTTTCCGCGTGCCACCTCGTTCGTCCCGGCTCGCCTGGGTTCCGCCACCGGTAAGGGAAACATCCGTGGGTTCTGTCATCAAGAAGCGTCGTAAGCGTATGGCCAAGAAGAAGCACCGCAAGCTGCTCAAGCGCACGCGGGTGCAGCGGCGCAAGCTGGGCAAGTAACGACCGCGGCCTTACCGTAGGTGTGAACTCATCGGCGGGAAGGTTTGGCAGTGGGACGCGTCGTCCTCGTCACAGGCGTAGCGCGGCAGCCCGGTACGGGCCTCGCGCAGCTGCTCGCTGACCAGCCCGCCGTCGAGCGGGTGATCGGGATCGACATGGTGCCGCCGCGGCACAGCCTGGCACCTGCGGAGTTCGTACGCGCCGACGTCCGCGGGACGTCGTTGAGCCGGCTGCTCGACGCGTACCAGGTCGACACGGTCGTCCACGCCGGCGTGCTGACCGGCCCGAACCGTGCCGGTGGGCGGGCAGCGCAGAAGGAAGTCAACGTCATCGGCACGATGCAGCTACTTGCTGCGTGCCAGCG
The DNA here is from genome assembly GCA_009379825.1 of Streptosporangiales bacterium. NCBI lineage: Bacteria > Bacillati > Actinomycetota > Actinomycetes > Streptosporangiales > Streptosporangiales bacterium. Next base: position 40,538 of record WHTA01000035.1, on the reverse strand, counting down.
GGCCGAGCGCGTGCGCAAGCTCGTCATCCGGTCCAGCACCACGGTCTACGGGCTGTCCGAGCGCAATCCCGCCCTCTTCACCGAGGACGAGCCGCCGCGCAAGGCGCCGACCGGCGGGTTCGCGAAGGACATCGTCGAGGTCGAGGGCTACACGCGCGGGTTCGCGCGCCGCCGCGCCGACGTCACGGTGACCACGCTGCGGTTCGCGTATGTGCTCACCGCGGAGTCCGCGCTCGCCCGGTACCTCGCGCTGCCGGTCGTGCCCACCGTCCTCGGCTACGACGCGCGGCTGCAGCTGCTGCACCACGAGGACGTCGTGGAGGCGTTGCGCCGCGCGACCGTGGAGGACCATCCGGGCACCTACAACGTCGCCGGGACTGGCGTGGTCACCGCCTCGCAGGCCGCGCACCTGGCCGGCCGGATGACGCTGCCGGTGCCCGGCCTCGCCGTCGGCCCGGCCGCAGACCTGCTGCGCCGGGCGCGGCTGACCTACCTCACGCCGGAGCTGGCGGAGACCATGCGGCACTCGCAGGTGGCCGACACCGGCAGGTTGCAGCGGCAGTTCGGCTGGCAGCCGGTGCGGTCGACCAGGCAGGCCCTGCTCGACTTCGTCGCCGAGGCCGGGCTGGAGCCGGTGCTGCCGCGGACGCTGTTCGAACGGATCGGGGAGGTGCTGCGTGCCTGACGCCCAGGTGATTCCCTTCGACGGCGACCGGTCCAGACGCGCGGCCGCCGCGGCCGAGGAGCCGGACGTGGCCGAGGAACCGCGAACCGAGGAGTCGGCCGACAGCGGTGCGGGCGGCGTCCGCGACACCCTGGGCTTCCTGCTGCGGCGGCTCAGCGGCGCGTACACGGTGGACGACACCGGCTTCGACGCCGAGCTGACCGACGCGGTCGTGCTGCCGGTGCTGCGGCTGCTCTACGAGGGCTGGTTCCGCGTCGAGGCGCGCGGCCTGGAGAACGTCCCCGCAGACTCGGGTGCGCTGCTGGTAGCCAACCACTCCGGGGTGCTGCCGCTGGACGGGCTGATGCTGCAGGTCGCCCTGCACGACCACCACCCGGACAACCGGCGGCTGCGGCTGCTCGGTGCCGACTACGTCTTCCGCTGGCCGGTCTTCGGGCAGCTCGCGCGGGCCAGCGGCGTCACCGTGGCGTGCAACGCCGACGCCGAGCGGCTGCTCACCGAGGGCGAGACGGTCGGCGTCTTCCCCGAGGGCTTCAAGGGCATCGGCAAGCCGTTCAGCGAGCGGTACAAGCTGCAGCGGTTCGGCCGGGGCGGCTTCGTCTCCGCCGCCCTGCGCACCGGCCGGCCGATCGTGCCGTGCTCGATCGTCGGCGCGGAGGAGACCTACCCGATGCTGACCGACCTGCGGCCGCTGGCGCGGCTGTTCGGCGCGCCGTACGTGCCGGTCACGCCGACGTTCCCGTTCCTCGGGCCGCTGGGGCTGGTGCCGCTGCCGTCCAAGTGGTACGTGCAGGTCGGCGAGCCGATCCGTACGGACAGGTACGACTCGTCGGCCGCCGACGACCCGACCCTGGTGCTGGAGCTGACCGACCACGTGCGGGAGACGATCCAGCACACGCTCTACGCCATGTTGCTGCGCCGCCGCTCCGTCTTTACCTGACGAGGTCCTAGCGGCGGAGGCGGTCCAGCTCGTCCAGGGCGCGTTCGGCGAGGGACCGCCGGCGCCGGCGGCGTACGAGCAGGCCCGCGTACAGTGCGCCGACCGCTGCCCCCGTGACGGCCGCGGCGGGCAGGGCGATGCGCAGCGCGCGCCTGGTGGTGCGGAAGTCGTAGACCGGCCAGCCGTGCTGCCTGGCGTAGTCGGCGAGTGCGGGTTCCGGGTTGACGGCGACCGCGCGGCCGACGACCTCGAGCATCGGCAGGTCGTTGATCGAGTCGCTGTACGCGGTGCACTTCGCCAGGTCGAGGCCCTCCCGCTCGGCCAGTTCCTGCACGGCGACGGCCTTCGCCTCGCCGTGCAGGAACTGTTGCAGCCGGCCGGTGTAGACGCCGTCCGCGGTGACCGCGATGGTGCCGAGCGCGCCGGTCAGGCCGAGCCGTTTGGCGATGATCTCGGCCAGCTCCACCGGCGTCGCCGTCACCAGCCACACCGGCTGGCCGGCGTCCAGGTGCAGGTTGGTCAGCGCCCGCGCGCCCGGCCAGATGCGGTCCGCGATCCGCTCGTCGTAGATCTCCTCGGCGAGATGCACGACGTCGATCAGCCGTTTACCGGCGATGAACGACAGCGCGGCTTCCTGGGCGTCGGAGATGGTCTTGTCGGTCTCGCCGCGTATCCGGAAATGCGCCTGCTGCCAGGCGAAGCGCGCGATGTCGCCGGTGGTGAAGAAGTCGCGCGCCGCGAGGCCGCGGGCGATGAAGTACAGCGAGGCGCCCTGCATGACGGTGTTGTCGACGTCGAAGAACGCCGCGGCACCCGGGCCCTGGGACAGCAGGCTCATGTGGTCGGCCTGCGCGGCCGCCTCGACGGCGGGTGCGACCGCTTCGGCCAGTGGCGTAGCGTCATCGGAGTTGGCGTTCCGTGCTCGCCGCGACTTCGCCATGGCGTTGAGCCTAGCCGCAATCGCTGTGCGGCTGTGCCTGGCACACCGGGTAGGTCCGCCTACTCGCTGGTGCTCTCGGCCGGTGCGGAGCTGGACTCCGCGGAGCTCGCGTCGTCGGTCGAGCTGCTGCTGGTGCTGCCGTCCTCGTTCTCCGCACTGCGCGGCGACGAGTCCGACGGCGACGATGGCACCCCGGTGGGCTCAGGTGGGCTGGACGAGTCTTCCTCGGTCGACGTGCCGGAGTCGGACGGCGTCTCGGTCTCGCTTGGCGTGTTCTCTGAGGTGCTGGACGAGCCGCTCTCGCTCGAGCTGCTGCCGCTTGACGGGTCGCTGCCGGTGAGCGAGCCACCGCCGGTGGTAGGTTCGCTGGACGAGCTGTGCTGGGACGACGACTCGGAGCCCTCGCTGGTGCGGCCCGGAGTGCTCGGGTCGTCCGAGTCGCTCGCGGACGCGGTCGAGCTGGTCGGGTCGTGCGGTTCGGTCGAGGAGTTGGTGGCCGCGGTGGTCTCGCCGTCGTCGCAGCTCGTCGCGGTGCCGCACTTGGCCCGCAGCAGCTCCTTCGCCTCCTCGCCGAGATCGCTGACGAAGGCGATCGAGTGCTCGGCGCTCGGCCGGGACTCCTGCGGGAGCTTGGGCAGCAGCGAGCGCAGCGTCTGCTGTTGCTTCTCGGTGAACTGGTCCAGGTAGGCCAGCGGGGCGGTGTCACCGGTCTCGTCGAACGCCTGCCGCATGGCCTCGGCGCCGATCGCCGTGTTGTCGTCCATGGCGCTGAGCGTGCGGTTGATCAGCCGGGCCACCTTGGCGGACCGACCCGCCGGCGAGGTGTTCGCGAGCGCGGGCCAGTCCTCGCGGTTGGTGACCAGCCGGTCGACCTCGCCCAGCCGGGAGCTGGCGAACTGGAGGTTCTTCCTGCCGCGGTCCTCGTCCGAGCCGATCAGGGCGAGCTGGACGGTCTCGCCGCGCATCTTCATGCCGTAAAGCGTGTCGCCGGGCAGCGAGTTCGCGGTGCCGAGGCCGAGCCCCACGATGGTGATCAGCGCCGTGCACATGATGGCCGCCGAGGCCAGGCCGCGCGGCAGGCGAAACTCTCTGAGGAAGCTGAGCAGCGAGGGCCGGCCCTCCCGCGGCACGCCCGCGGCCGCGGTGTCGACCAGCTGCTTGCGCAGCGAGCCGCGCGGGCCGTCCAGCGGGCGCAGCGGCACGTTGCGCAGGGCGTTCGCCAGCGACACCAGCCGGGACACGGACGAGCTCGGCGTGCCGGTGCTGTCGACGCTGCGCGCGAACTCGCGCGCGCGATGCCGACCCGGACGCTTGCTCATACCGACCTTCCGCTATGCCCTCAGTAGCATCTCCCGAGGACCGGTCGAGCGGCGCCCACCATGGCCGCCGGCCGCCCCGCCCGTCGTGCCACCCGTGGACGTCTCACCGGCGGAACGGCATCGGGAGAGGCGTCCTCACTCGTGCTCTACACAACAAACGATAGGTCTACCTGCTAGGTTACGGGCAGAAGGTGGGCCAAGCGCGCGCGTCAGTGATCAGCGCATGTCGTCAGGTAACAGCCTGGCGAGCGCGCGTACCGCCCGGTACTGGAGGGCCTTCACTGCGCCTTCGTTGCGGCCCATGATGCGTGCCGTCTCGGCGACCGACAGCCCCTGCAGGAACCGCAGCACGATGCATTCCTGCTGCTCAGGGCCCAGTTGCTTGACCGCTTCGAGCAGCGCCACGTTGGTGAATGACTTGAGCACCATGTGCTCGGGGCTCTCCTCGAGCCGGTCGCTGTCCAGCATGTCCGCCGTGGTGACCTCGAGCCGGTACCTGGAGGACTTGAAGTGGTCGGCGACGATGTTCCTGGCGATGGTGACCAGCCAGGCCCCGAAGTCCTTGCCCTGCCAGGTGAAGCTGTCGAGCCGCCGCAGCGCGCGGAGGAACGTCTCGCTGACCACGTCCTCGGCGAGCTGGTGCGAGCCGACCCGGAAGTACACGTACCTGAAGACCAGGTCCGCGTAGCGGTCGTAGAGGCTGCCGAACGCCTCGGCGTCACCGGCCTGCGCAGCGTGGATGACGGCGAGGAGCTCCTGCTGCTCGGCGTCGGTGACGGCGCGTGGGGACGCGGTCTCGCGCTTGGCGGCCTTGCGGCGGAGCCGTACCGGCGGGGCGAATCCGCGCAGCAGCACGCCGGGGTCCGCGGCCTCTGCGGCGGCGACGTGCGCGCCCACCGGCATCGGCACCCCGGCCGGCTGCACCTGCGGAAGAGAAAAGGGCTCCAAGATCGCTGCGACCTGCCTGGCTATCGCATTGAGCGTGGTACGCAGCGCGGTGTGCCCGCGCGGCGTGCTTCCCGGTCCTGGCATCTCCATGGCCCCCCTGTACCGGGGAATGGCCGCAATTCGTGTCGCGTGGCCCCGGCTGCTGCGTTGACATCCGTGTCGTTCGTTCACGATGCGTCGCCCATGGTAGGGAATGACGGTCCTCCGGGGCTAGAGGCTAACGGGCGTGGCGTGAGCAGAGCGTGAGGTATATATCGGGTCCTGCCGGTCGAACCAGGCGTTTTGGCTCCGTACAGTGTCCGAAAGGAGTTTCATGGTGGCGGACGGCGACCAACCACGGGTCAGCCTACTCGGAAAGCCAGAATGTCACCTCTGTGACGATGCGCGCACAGTGGTGGCCGAGGTGTGCGCCGAGCTCGGTGTGGCCTGGGAGGAGCGCGACCTGAGCACCGACCAGGACGCGCTGACCAAGTGGTGGGACAAGATCCCCGTGACCCTGGTCGACGGCGAGGTGCACAACTACTGGCGGGTCGACCCGGACCGGTTGCGGCGCGCCCTGCGCGGGCGGGCGCGGTGACCCGCGACGAGCGGTTCGGCTACGGCGACAGCCACCCCACGGCGCACGGCTTCCAGCTGCACCACGTACAGCTCGCCATCCCACCCGGCGGCGAGGACGCTGCGCGGCAGTTCTTCGTCGGCGTGCTCGGCATGACCGAGGTGGCGAAGCCACCCGCCCTCGCCGCCCGCGGCGGCCTCTGGGTGCGCGCGGACGACCTGGAGATCCACTGCGGGGTGGAGCCGGACTTCCGTCCCGCCGTGAAGGCCCACCCGGGCATCCGCGTCGCCGACCTCGACGCCCTCGCCGACCGCCTGCACGCCCACGCCATCGCCGTGTACTGGGACGACAACTTCCCCGGACACCGCAGGTTCTACGCCGCCGACCCACACGGCAACCGGCTGGAGTTCCTCGCGCGCCAACCGGCGGCCGGCCGCATCGAGTAGGTCAGCCGCGGCTGCGTTCGGTGCGGGCCCAGGCCAGCCAGAGGAACGCGGCTACGACGGCGCCCGCGGCGCCGGCGATGGCGATGGTGCCCGCGGTCGTCACCAGCTTGGCCATCGCGCCGGCGAGGATCGTGGCCATGCCCTGCGCGAGCATCAGCATCGTCTGCGCCAGCCCCAGGGCCTGGCCCCGTGCGACGTGCGGGGTGATCGCGATGAACGCCTGGTTCGCCGCCAGGTTGTAGCCGCCGGCCATGCCGGAGAGGAAGACCAGCAGGCACGAGACGAAGAAGCCGGGGGTGAACCAGAACGGCAGCAGCAACAGCAGGCCGAGTACGGCGAGCGGCCCGAGCACGTTGATCCGTCTGCTCGGCCGCAGCAGCCGGGTGATCAGCACCGAGCCGATGGACAGCCCGAGCGGCCCGGCGGCCAGCATGATGCCCGCGTGGCTGGCGTCCAGGTCGAGCTCGCGGCGTACGTACGGCACGGCGAGCACCTCGGGCGCGATGTAGAAGCCGGCCAGCATGCCGAAGCCGATCAGGGTGCGCATCCTGCGGTCGCCGAGGATCACCTTCGTGCCCTGGCCGATCACCTGCCGCATCCCCGGCCGGCCGGGGCCGGTAGGTACCGGCCGGGCGGCCAGCCCCACCCGGAACATCAGCGCGCCGAGGAAGAACGAGGCCGCGTTGAGGGCGAGCGCCCAGGGTGCGCCGATCAGGCTCACGGTGATGCCGCCGACGGCGAAGCCGAGCACCTGCGTGACCTGGTTGGTGGTCTGCGTGATGGCGCTGCCGAGCACGAACATGTCCCCCGGCAGCACGTCCGGCATCGACGCGGTTCGCGCCGCCTCGAACGGCGGTCGCGCCAGCCCGACGCAGAACACCAGGACGAACAGCGACCACAGCGGCATGCCGGGGATGACCATCAGCGCCACCAGCGCGCCGCGGATCAGGTCCGTCGCGACGAGCACCCCCCGCCTGGGGTACCGGTCCGCCAGCGGCGAGAGCACCGGCCCGGCGATCAGGTACGGGATGTACGTCACCCCGTACGTGGCGGCGGTGAGGAACGCCGAGCCGGTGCGCTCGAAGACCAGCACGGACAACGCGACCTTGGCGAGCTGGTCACCGATGCCCGACTGCGCCAGCGCGAGCCAGAGGATCTGGAACTCGCGCACGGCGAATGCCTCCCCGAAGCGCGCTGTGCGATCCTGGGAGGCAGCGTGTGAGGGAGGAGTGTCCCCGTCCGACATTAGGAAGGGAGACTAGCGCCAGCGGTCCCACGTCGCTGTGGTAATCCCCAACCTGACTGTACGAAGTCGATGGCGCTAGTGTGCACGCTTGCGAAAACGGGCCGAACCGGGCGGCAGCGGCCGGGCTCACGTACCTTGGTTACATGGCGACGTCGAAGCTGCTCGAGCCCAAGAAGACCTTGGGTGCGGTCACCGCGGTGGCGGCCGCGTTCACCGGCATCTTCCTCTACGGCCAGGACAACAGCCAGCTCGGCATGATCCTCGTCTTCATGCTTCCCGTCGCGGCGCTCGGGATGCTCGCCCGGGCACGGGGTGGGTTCAGGGGGTGGCTCTACCTCGCAGTGGCCTGGACGCTCGGCGTGCTCGGCCTCGGCGTACTGCTCGGCGTCAACTGAGCCGGGCCCGGTGCCGGCCGGGGCGGCTCGACTTTGTGCGAGTGTTCACAAACACGTAGTCTGGGAGTCACCGGGGCCGCGGCGGACGTCCGCGCCCCACTCCAGTCAGGTCAGTCTCAGGAGATCCGTGTCCTCGTCCAACCCGCCCGCGGTGGGTGGCGGTCGTGCCCAGGGGCACCGACACCGCGGCATACCGGAGGCCACGGTGGCGCGCCTCCCGCTCTACCTGCGCGCGCTGATCGGGATGAACGAACGGGGTACGCCCACCGTCTCTTCCGAGGACCTGGCGACCGCCGCGGGCGTCAACTCGGCGAAGCTGCGCAAGGACCTGTCGCACCTGGGCTCGTACGGCACCCGCGGGGTGGGGTACGACGTGCAGTACCTCGTCTACCAGATCTCCAGGGAGCTCGGGCTCACCCAGGACTGGGCGGTGGCCATCATCGGCGTGGGTAACCTCGGCCGCGCGCTCGCCGACTACGGCGGCTTCGTCTCCCGCGGGTTCACCGTCGCGGCGCTGCTCGACGTCGACTCCACGAAGGTGGGCACCCAGGTCGCGGACCTCACCGTCCAGCACGTGGACAAGCTGGAGTCGATCGTCCGCGAGTCGAAGATCGCCATCGGGGTCATCGCGACCCCGCCGCAGGCCGCGCAGGAGGTGTGCGACCGCCTGGTCCGCGCGGGTGTGCGTAGCATCTTGAACTTCGCCCCCGCCGTGTTGCAGACGCCGCCTGGCGTACAGATACGTAAGGTCGACCTTTCCATGGAACTGCAGATCCTCGCCTTCCACGTGCAGCGCAACAACGTGGTGGAGGCGACGGCGGCCGAGCCGCCCCCGCCCGACGGGCGCCCACTGACAGCCGACCGCGGAGGAGGCGACGCATGACTCTCCTCGTGGTGGGCCTGAACCACCGCACGGCCCCGGTGGACGTGCTGGAGCGGGCGGTCGCGGCGGACGCGGAAGGCAAGCTGGCCGCCGAGCTGAGCGACGTCGAGCACGTGCTCGAGTCCGCGGTGCTCGTCACCTGTAACCGGGTCGAGCTGTACGCGGAGGTCACCAGGTTCCACGTCGGCGTGGCCGCGCTGACCGCCGCGCTCGAGCGGCACAGCGGCGTGGCCGGCGACGACCTGACGCCCGCCCTGTACGTGCACTACCAGGACCGGGCGATCCACCACCTGTTCTCCGTGGCCTGCGGCCTGGACTCGATGGTGGTCGGCGAGCAGCAGATCGTCGGCCAGGTGCGGCGCACCATGCACGACGCGGAAGCGGCCGGCACGCTCGGCCGCGGGCTCGGCGACGCGTTCCGCCGTGCGCTGCGGGCGGGCAAGCGGGCCCGCGCGGAGACGAGCATCGACGCGGCGGGTGCGTCGCTGGTGAGCGTCGCGCTCGACGCCGGCCGGCAGCACATCGGTGCGCTCGCTGGCCGGCCCGCGCTTGTGATCGGCGCCGGCGCGATGGGCGGTATCGCCGTCGCGGCATTGCGGCGCGAGGGCGCCGAGGTGTCCGTCGCCAACCGCGGCGTCGACGCCGCGCAGCGGCTGGCGGCGGAAGGCGGCGGTCGCGCGTACTCGCTGACCGAGGTCGGCGAGGCGCTACGGGCCGCGGACACCGTCGTGACCTGCACCGGCGCGGTGGAGCCCGTGCTGACCGCGGCCGGGGTCGCCGAGGCGATGGCCGGCCGGGACGGTCGGCCGCTGGTACTGATCGACCTCGCGGTGCCGCGGGACGTGGCGCGCGGGGTCGCCGAGCTGCCGGACGTCACCGTGCTCGGCGTCGACCAGCTCGTCGGTCCCGACGTGGAGGCGGACGCCGTCGAGGCGGTGCAGCGCATCGTCGGCGAGGAGGCCGAGGCGTTCCGGGTCAGTGTCGAGGAGGCGCAGGTCGCGCCGACCGTGGCCGCGCTGCGCGGTGCCGCGGCGCGCGTCGTGGAGCACGAGATGGAGCGGCTGCGCAGCCGCGTACCCGACCTGGACGAGAAGGCGCAGACCGAGGTCGCACGTACCGTCCATCGGATCGTGGACAAGCTCCTGCACAAGCCGACGGTGCGGGTGAAGCAGCTCGCGGCCGGGCCCGAGGGCGGCTCCTACGCCGCCGCCCTGCGCGAGCTGTTCGACCTCGACCCGGCGAAGGCGGAGGCCGTCGCGCGGGTCGACCCCGGCGAGACGGGGGAGGCGCGCGATGAGCGGTGAAAGCGCGATGCCGCTGCGGATCGGCACCAGGGCCAGTGCGCTGGCCAGGGCGCAGGCCGAGCTCGTCGCGGCCGGGCTGGCACGGGCCAGCGGCCGGCAGGTCGAGCTCGTCGACGTCACCACGCACGGCGACACCAACCGCGCGCCGCTGTCGCAGATCGGCGGCACCGGGGTGTTCGTCAGCGCGTTGCGCGACGAACTGCTCGACGGCAAGGTCGACGTCGCCGTGCACTCGTTGAAGGACCTGCCGACCGCGGCGCCCGAGGGCCTGACGCTCGCGGCCGTGCCTGAGCGTGCCGATTCGCGCGACATGCTCGTCGCGTCAGGCGCCGGCACCCTCGCCGGGCTGCCAAGTGGTGCGCGGGTCGGCACCGGGTCGCCACGGCGGGCGGCGCAGCTGCGGGCCGCGCGGCCCGACCTCGACGTCGTCGACATCCGCGGGAACGTCGACACCAGGCTCGGCCGGGTCTTCGGCGGGCCCGGGGTCGACCCGGCCGACCTGCTCGACGGGGTCGTCCTCGCCAAGGCCGGCCTCGACCGGCTCGGCCGCGGCGACGTGGGTACCGAGGTACTGGCGCCCGAGGTCGTGCTGCCCGCGCCCGGCCAGGGTGCGCTCGCCGTCGAGTGTCGCGCGGACGACGTGGGAACGGCGCGGTTGCTCGCGGCGTTGGACCACGAGGAAAGCAGGTCGGCGGTGACCGCCGAGCGAGCACTGCTCGCCGAGCTGGAGGCCGGATGTGCGGCTCCCGTCGGCGCGCTCGCGACCGTCCGGGGCGCCGGCCAGCTCGAGCTGCAGGCCGCCGCATTTGCCCTCGACGGCACCGTTTCGATAAGAAGGACCGCCACCGGATCCTCGGATGGGGCAGCCCAGCTCGGTCGTGACCTTGCGGCCGAGATGCTCGCCGAGGGTGTCGCAGCCCTGATGGGAGAGCACGTCTAGTGAGCCCGGCTCGCGCCAACAAGAAGGTAAGAGGCCAGATCTGGTTCGTCGGTGCAGGTCCCGGCGACCCTGAGCTGCTGACGCTGCGCAGCGTCGCGGCCCTCGCAGACGCCGAAGTCGTCGTCATCGACGCGGACGTCCCCGCCGATACGTTCCTCGCCCGCTGTCCCAGCGACGTCGAGGTGCATCAGGCGGAGGCTGACGCCGCGGCGAACGGCAAGCTCGTCGTGCGCGAGGCCAAGGCGGGCAGGACCGTCGTGCGGCTGGTCAGCGGCGACCCGGCGGTGTTCGGGCCGTACGCCGAGGAGGCGGCCGCGTGTGCGAAGGCCGGCCTGCCGTACGAGCTGCTACCAGGCATCAGCAGCAGCATCGCGGTGCCGGCGTACGCCGGGGTGCCGCTGACCACGTCGAAGCGGCGTGAGGTGCGCGTGCTGTCGGCCGCCGACGTCGCGGAAGCCGGGATCGTCGAGGCGTCGAACGCCACGGTCGTCGCCGTCGATGCGCAGTCCGTGCTGCCCGCCACGGCCGCCGCGTTCGTCGCCGGTGGCAGGGACGAGGCCACGCCGGTCGCGGTGACTTGGCACGGCACCAGCACCAGGCAGCGCACCGTCGTCTCCACGCTCGGCAGCGTCGCCGCCGACACGAAGGACGGCGACACCGACACGCCCGCGGTGCTCGTGGTGGGCGACGTCGTCGGCCAGCGCGAGCGGCTGTCGTGGTTCGAGACCAAGCCGCTGTTCGGCTGGCGGGTGCTGATCCCACGCACCAGGGAGCAGGCCGCGCCGCTGACCGACCGGCTGCGCCGGTACGGCGGGGTGCCCGAGGAGGTGCCGACCATCTCGGTCGAGCCGCCGCGCACGCCGCAGCAGATGGAGCGTGCAGTGAAGGGCTTGGTGAACGGCAGCTACGAGTGGCTGGTGTTCACCTCCGCCAACGCGGTGCGTGCGGTGAAGGAGAGGTTCACCGAGTACGGCCTCGACGCGCGCGCGTTCGCGGGCGTGAAGATCGCGGCGATCGGTGAGCAGACCGCGGCGTCCATCGAGGCGTGGGGGATCAGGCCCGACCTGGTGCCGTCCGGGCAGCAGTCCAGCGAGGGTCTGCTCGAGGAGTTCCCGCCCTACGACTCGGTGTTCGACCCGATCAACAAGGTGCTGCTGCCCCGCGCCGACATCGCCACGGAGACCTTGGTCGCCGGGCTGGAGCGGCTGGGCTGGGAGGCCGAGGACGTCACCGCCTACCGCACCGTGCGTGCCGCGCCGCCGCCGGCGGAGACCCGCGAGGCGATCAAGTCCGGCGGCTTCGACGCGGTGCTGTTCACGTCGTCCTCGACCGTACGGAACCTGGTCGGCATCGCCGGCAAGCCGCACGCCACCACGGTGGTCGGCGTCATCGGCCCGCAGACCGCGGAGACCGCGGCGGAGTTCGGCCTGCGCGTCGACGTGACGGCGTCCACGCCGAACGCGTTGCTGCTCGCCGACGAGGTCGCCGAGTTCGCCGCGAACCGCCGCGACGAGATGCTGGAGGCCGGCCAGCCGTTCCGCCGCCCGAGCGAGATGCGCCGGGGAGCGAGGCGCCGCAACAAGTAGCCGACGCGGCAGCGGTCGCCGGTGCGGCGTAGCCTGGACGGTATGAGCGAGCCCCGTTTCCCCGTCGCGCGTCCACGGCGGCTGCGGCGTACGCCCGCGCTGCGCCGGCTGGTCGCCGAGACCACGCTGCGTCCGTCCGACCTGGTACTGCCGGTGTTCGTCAAGGAAGGCGTCCGCGAGCCGCAGCCGGTCGGCTCGATGCCTGGGGTCGTCCAGCACACCAGGGAGTCGCTGCGCAAGGCGGCGTTCGACGCCGTGCAGGCGGGCGTCGGCGGGCTGATCCTGTTCGGCATCCCCGCTGCGAAGGACGCCAGGGGTAGTGCGGCCGACGACCCGGACGGCATCGTGCAGCTGGCACTGGCCGACCTGGCGAGCGAGGTCGGCTCAGACACCGTGCTGATGGCCGACCTGTGCCTCGACGAGTACACCGACCACGGGCACTGCGGCATCGTCCGCGACGACGGCACCGTCGACAACGACGCGACGCTGGAGCGCTACGCGTCGATCGCCGTAGCGCAGGCCCGCGCGGGCGTGCAGGTGGTCGGGCCGAGCGGCATGATGGACGGCCAGGTTGGCGCGATCCGCGCCGCGCTCGACGGCGCCGGCCACGACGACGTCGCGATCTTGTCGTACTCGGCGAAGTACTCGTCCGCGTTCTACGGCCCGTTCCGCGACGCCGCTGAGTGCGCGCCGCAGTTCGGTGACAGGTCCGCGTACCAGCAGGACCCGGCGAACAGCGACGAGGCGCTGCGCGAGGTGCGCATGGACCTCGCCGAGGGCGCCGACATGGTGATGGTGAAGCCGGCGCTCAGCTACCTCGACGTCGTACGCCGGGTGGCCGACGAGGTGGACGTACCCGTCGGTGCGTACCAGGTGTCCGGCGAGTACGCGATGGTCGAGGCGGCCGCGGCGAACGGCTGGCTCGACCGGGAGCGCATCGTGCACGAGATCCTCACCTCGGCCCGCCGCGCCGGCGCGGACATCCTGCTCACGTACTGGGCGGCCGAGGTCGCCCGCCGCCTCACCGCGGGCTGACGCGGATTGGCTACCCCCGTCAGCTCTGCGGCACGCTGGCTTGCTGCTCGCCGACGACACCCAGCTCGGCCTTGCGGGTCTCCGGTGCCAGCAGCACCGACGCCGCCGTGATCGCGCACAGCGCCATCAGGTACAGCGCCACCGGCCAGACCGCACCCACGGCCGCGAACAACGCCGTCGCCGCGAGCGGGGTGAGACCACCGGCGATCGGTGACGTGACCTCGCGGCCGATCGCGAACCCGCTGTACCTGTAGCGGGCCGGGAACAGCTCGACGAAGAACACCGCCTGGGCACCGGTCATCGCCGACTTGAACACGCCGGCCGCCACGATCACGGCGAGCCAGATCAGCACCGTGCTCTCGGTGTCCATCAGGAAGAAGAACGGGAACGCGAACGCCGCCGACGCGATCGCCCCGCCGGCGTAGACGATTCGGCGCCCTACCCGGTCGGACACCGCGCCGAACAGCGGCACGGTGACGATCGCGACGATGCCGGCGACGAACACGCCGTTGAGGATCATCTGTTTCGGCAGCCCGAGCGTGGTGGTGACGTACACGACGACGAACGACTCGAAGCTGTACGCCAGCGAGTTGTCCCCCAACCGGGCGCCCCAGCAGCACAGCAGCTCGCGGCGGGAGTGCTTCCACAGCTCGACGAACGGCACCTTGGTCAGCGCGCCGTGCTTCTTCGCCTCCTCGAACACCGGGGTCTCCAGCAGCCGGAACCGCAGGAAGATCCCGACGATCGCGATCACGGCGCTGGCGAGGAACGGTATCCGCCAGCCCCAGCTCATCAGCGCCTCGTCCGGCAGGTTCGACACGGCCGACATCGCGGCGGTCGAGATCAGCAGCCCGATGGACACGCCGGTGTACGGCAGCGCGGTGTAGAAGCCGCGCCGCTTGGTGGGTGAGTTCTCCGCCGTCGTGATCACCGCGCCGGCGTACTCGGCACCGGCGCCGAACCCCTGGACCAGCCGCAGCAAAGTCAGCAGGATGGGCGCCGCCGCGCCGATGGCCGCGTAGCTGGGCACCACCCCGATGAGCGTGCTCGCCACCCCCATCAGGATCAGCGTGAGGCTGAGTACGGTCTTCCTGCCGATGCGGTCACCGAGGTGGCCGAAGACGATGCCGCCGAGCGGCCGGATGAGGAAGCCGGCCGCGAACGTGCCGAACGCCGCGATGGTGCCGGCCACCCCGTCCAGGTTTCGGGAAGAAGACCTTGCCGAACACCAGCGCGGACGCGGTGGCGTAGAGATAGAAGTCGTACCACTCCATCGCCGTACCGGTGACGGTCGCGCCGATGATCGAGGCGAGCGAGGAGCGGCGAGGTGTCTCCGTTGACGTCATGGCGCGCTCCTCAGTTGTCGAAGACGACGGTGCATTTCTCGATGAAGTCCCCGTCGAGCTCCCAGCCGAGCCCCGGCCGGTCGTGCAGGTGGAAGATGCCATCCTGGATCTTCGGCGGGTTCGCGATCAGCTCCCACCAGATCGGGTCGCGGTCGGGGTGGAAGGTGTCGGCGAACGTCCCGTTGGGGATCGCCGCGAGCAGGTGCGCGCCGATGTGTGCTTCCTCGTGGTGGCTCATGGTGACGTCGAGCGCCTGCGCCATCGCCGCCACGCGCAGCCACTCGGTCGGGCCGCCCGACCACGACGAGTCGAAGTTGCAGAAGTCGACGGCGCCTGACGTCATCAGCTCCAGGCAGCCGGTGGCGGTGAGCTCGCTCTGCCCCGCGCACACCCGCGCGCCCGACCGGTAGCGGACGTCGCGCATCGCGCGCCTGTCGTTGTGCCAGCCGCAAGGCTCCTCGAAGTAGAACAGTTCGTCGTCGGCGACCAGCCGGGCGAACTGCACGGCCTCGTCCGGGGTGTAGCCCTGGTTCGCGTCTGCGACCAGGATGAAGTCGTCGCCGGCCGCCTTGCGTGCGCGCTTGAAGCGTTCGGAGTCCTCGGCGGGGCTGAGCCCACCGACCTTGAACTTCATCCCGCCCATGCCGGCCTCCCTAGCCAGCGTCATCTCCTCGGGGATGTCCAGGTCCGTGTGGTAGTAACCGCCGGTCCTGATCACCGGCAGCCGGTCGCGGTAGCCGCCCCACAGCCGCCACAGCGGCTGGCCGAGCGCCTTGCCGATGGCGTCCCAGATCGCCACGTCCACGCAGGCGGTGGCGACCAGGCCGACCCTGCGGTCGCGCAGGATGTTCTCGGTGGCCGGCCGGGTCAGCTCCCAGCACCGCTGGACGGCGAACGCGTCCTCGCCGATCAGCTTGGGCGTCACCTCGTCCCTGATGACCTGCTGGATCTCGGCGTTGGTGGCGTCCTCGTCGCCGGCGTACGCCTCGCCGACGACGCCCTCTTCGGTGTAGACCCTGGTGAGGATCGTGGACCTGTGGGTCATGAAGTAGTTGCTGCCGCGGTAGGTGCGGGCCAGCGGCGCACGCAGCGCGACGGCCTCGATCGCGTGGATGGTCAGTGGCATAGCGGGCTCTGAGGTTTATGACGGCGAATCCTGGTAACGTTTCCGGTATCGGTTCCAGCGACCGTAACGGACGCCCGCTCTGGCGGTCAATGAACGGCGGCGGCGTTGATACCCTTCGTGGCACGGAAGGGGTGTGGGTGCCGAGTAGAGCGGAACGCGTCGACGGCGGGGCGCGCGACGGCACGGCCGTGCCTGGCCGGGTGAGCATGCGCGAGGTGGCCGAGCGCGCGGGCGTCGGTATCGCCTCGGTGTCGCGGGTGCTGTCCGGCCACCCGGACGTCAGCGACGTGATGCGCGAGCGCGTGCAGGCGGCCGTCGCCGAGCTGGACTACCAGCCGGACCTGGTGGCGCAGAGCCTGCGCAGCCGCACCAGCCGCTCCGTAGGGTTCGTGCTCTCCGACATCTCCAACCCGCTGCTGTCCGAGATCGTGCATGGCGCGGAGAGCGTGCTGCGGGCGAGCGGGTTCTCGCTGCTGCTCACCAACTCCGAGGACGCACCCGAGTTCGACGCCGACCAGATCCGGCAGCTCAGCCGGCGCCGGCTGGACGGGCTGATCGTGCTGCCCGCGGCCGAGCGGCACGACGACACAAGCCAGGCACTGCGTGCCGTCGGCATGCCCGTGGTGGTGGTGGACCGCGACATGCCGCCGGAGGTGCCGACGAGCTACGTGCTCTCCGACCACGGCGAGGGCATGCGGGCGGCCGTACGGCACCTGCTCGAGCTCGGCCACAGGCGCATCGGCGTAGTGGTCGGGCGGGACGTGCGGCCGTCCCGCGAGCGACTCCGCGCCATCGAGGTGGAGACGGACGCCGCCTCCGGCGTCGACGTGGTGGTGGCCACCGGCACGCTGTCGGTGGAGCACGGTCGGCTGGCGATGGCCGAGATGCTCGACTCCGGGTCACCGCCGACGGCTGTGGTGCTGGGCGGCAACCTGCTGCTCGTCGGCGCGTTGGAGGTGCTGCGTGCGCGTGGCATCGACGTCGGTCCCGAGCTGTCGGTGGTGAGTTGTGACGATGTGCCGTTGGCCCGGCTCGCGCTGCCGCCGATCTCCGTGGTCGCGCGCGACGCCGGCGCAATGGGCCGGGCGGCGGCGGAGCTGCTGCTGGCGAACGTAGACGGTGCACCGCCGGAGACGGTCCTGCTGCCTACGACGTACCTACCCCGCGAGAGTTGCCAACCTCCGCCGCGCTGACCCGGCCCCGGTGTTCAGTGGTGCGTGTGGTTCTCGTGCTCGCTGTGGTCTGAGTGACCGTGGTACGCGTGCACGACCGCGTGCCCCTTGCCCCTGCCGATCAGCCACTTGTTGATCGGCGTGGTCGCGAGGAAGGCCACGGCGAACGAGAAGGCGAGCGCAGCCCAGAAGAACAGGTCCAGCGCGCCGGCCGCCATGGCACCGGGGACGGCGACCATGATCGCGTTGTCGACGATCTCCATGACTGCGATGGAGATGGTGTCCGCGGCCAGCGCGACCCGCAGGGCGCCGCGGAAGCCGACGCCTGCGCGCAACACGCCGCGCATGGTGAGCGCGTAGCCGAAGACGAACGCGAGCGCGACCGACAGCGCCACGGTCGCCGCGTCGTGCAGCCCGATGCTCGTCCCGATCACCATGCCGAGCACCTCGCCGATCGCACAGCCGGTCAAGCAGTGCAGGGTCGCGGCGGTGGCCATGCGCCAGCTGGTGGCGGCCTTGGATGACATTTCGTCCTCTCTCGTATATACCCCTAGGGGGTATATTGCTCAGGATCGGCCGCGCTGTCAAGTTCAGCCGGCAGATTCCCTGGTGCGGGCCGGGTATGCGAAGGAGGGCACGGCCGCCGCTGTCGGCGCCGTGCCCTCCTCGTTCGCCCGTCATGCCGGCGGGCTGCGTTCGGCCGGTCGCTGCGGCGGTGGTGAGCGCGCGTGCGACCAGGCCGTGCTCGTGCTGTGTGCGTGTGCCGTGGTCTGGTCGCCGTCGAGGCGAGGTGCGGTGGCGACGGTGTGCCGCGCCTTCGGGTACGTCGCCGTGGTCGTGCTGCCGAGCATCGGCATCGGCGCCGGCCGCGGCCGGTCGCGCAGCGGTGGCGGCGTCAGGCTGACGGAGACCGGTCCGACCGGCACCGCCGCGGCGTACGTGGGCCCGCCGGACTCCGTCGACCCGCCGCCGGTGCTGCCGGCCTGCAGGTGCGGCCCCCCGGTGTCGTCGTTGCCGCCGCCGGTGTCGTCGGTGTCGTCTTCCGGTGCCGGGTCGTCGTCCGGGGCGCCGCGCTGCGCGGCCGAGCTGGTCGGGGTGGGCGCGCGGCTCGGCGACGGGCTGGGCCGCTCGTCCGGCTCCGACGGGCTCGGCGTCGGTTCGGGTGCCGGTGAGCTGGTGTCACAGTCGTCCGGCGTGGGGGACGGGCTGTCCGACCCGCTCGGGCTCGGCGAGCCGGAACCACTGGCACTTGGCGACGCGCAGGGCGTCGCCGACCCGGTGGGCGTGGGGGACTCCTGCGCCAGCAGCCCCGCCGCCAGCGCACGGCCCTCCGCGTCGTCCGGCTCGGGACACGCGGTCGAGGTGGCCGTCGGGGTAGGGCTAGCCGTCCGACTCACCGACTCGGACGGCTCCGGGCACGCAGTGGCCTCTGGCGACGAGGACCGGCTCCCCGACGACGACGGCGACGTGCTGGGTGACGAGAACTGGCTGCCCGACGGGGAGGTGCTGGCTGACGGTGACGTGATGGTCGGTGTGCCGCCGCTCGGCGACGGGGAGGCCGAGGTGCTCGGTGAGCCTGACTGGCTCCCCGACGGTGGCGGGCTCAGTGAGCCTGACCGGCTGCCCGGCGCCGATGGGCTCTGCGAGGCGCTGGCCGTGGAGGACGGTGGCTGGCTCCTGGTCGGTGTCGACTGCCCGCTCGGCGACGCCGACGTGGATGGTTGCCGCTTTCCGTTGGCGCCCGGGTCGGGTGGCTCGTCGTCCTGGCCGGTGCGGCGGCCCTCGTCCACCGGTAGCCCACCGCCTGGCCAGGTCACGCGCGAGACCACCGCGCCGGTCCGGTACGCCGTGGCGAGGGCGAGCACCGTCGCGACGTAGCTCCACGAGTGGTTGTACCTGTAGACGGCCGGGCCGGGGTCGGCGGCCAGGTCGACGTCGCCGGCGCAGAGGTACCCGCCCGCGGCCAGGGCGGCGTCGAAGATGTTCTGCGGGTCGGCACGCTCGTCGCCGTTGCCGTCGCTGCCGTAGCCCGCCCAGGTGCCCGGGATGAACTGCATCGGCCCGACGGCGCGGTCGTAGCTGCTGTCGCCGTCCAGCCGGCCGGCGTCGGTGTCGGTGATCTTGGTGAGCGTCGGGCCGTAGATCGCCAGCTGCGCGGTGCCGTCGCGGCCGAGCGCGCTGCCACCGTACCTGCCGTGGTCGGACTCGACCCGGCCGATCGCGGCGAGCAGTGCCCAGTCGAGCCGGCAGCTCGGGTCGGTCTCGCGCAGGCTCGCCGCCGCCGCCTTGTACGCGCGCAGCGCGACCACGGGCAGGTCACCGACGGACGCGCCGACCGGGCTGCGGGCACTACCGCGCTGCGAGTCACCGAGGGTGATCGGCTGGAAGTCGTCCGTGGCGATGTCGCTGCCGTAGCGGCCGCCGGTGGCGGGTTCTGTGGCCGGCGAAACGGGCGCTCGGACGGTCGGCGCAGCCACTGCGCCCGAGTGCGCCGTACGTGTTGGTTGCGGGGCGGGGATGTCGGTGAGCGCCGGGACCAGGGCGGCGCAGCAGGCCGCGGCCGCTACTCGCCGTCCGCTGCCGGTCATGCACGCCCCCATTTGCCCCTAATGGAGAGCAGGTCACCAGCGTCCCTCAGTTCCGGTGATCACGGAACCTGATTCCGACAGGATTCGGCGGAGCGTTGCCGTACGTTCGCAGGGTTGCACACCCCGTGCCGGTCACCGGCCGTGCCGGGCGACGCGACATGATGGGGGCATGGTTTCACCTCCACAGGATCCGTACGCGCAGCCACGTCTTGCCACCGACTCCTCGGCCGCCCTGCTGGAGCGCGCCGTCCGGGCGATTCCCGGCGGCGTCAGCTCGCCGGTACGCGCATTCCGCGCCGTGGGCGGTACGCCGCTGTTCATGGAGCAGGGCGAGGGCCCGTGGATCATGGACGCGGACACGAACCAGTACGTCGACCTGGTCTGCTCGTGGGGGCCGCTGCTGCTCGGCCACGCGTATCCGGACGTGGTCAAGGCGGTGCGGCGGGCGGTCAGCCGCGGCACGTCGTTCGGCACACCGACCGAGAACGAGGTGGCGCTGGCCGAGGAGATCCTCGCCCGCGCCCCGCAGATCGAGCAGGTGCGGTTGGTCAACTCCGGCACCGAGGCGACCATGTCGGCCCTGCGGTTGGCCCGCGGGTTCACCGGCCGCGCGAAGGTGGTGAAGTTCGCCGGCTGCTACCACGGGCACGTCGACGCGC
The DNA here is from genome assembly GCA_009379825.1 of Streptosporangiales bacterium. Classification (NCBI taxonomy): domain Bacteria; kingdom Bacillati; phylum Actinomycetota; class Actinomycetes; order Streptosporangiales; species Streptosporangiales bacterium. Next base: position 20,424 of record WHTA01000035.1, on the reverse strand, counting down.
TGCTCGCCGCGGCCGGCTCCGGGGTCGCGACGCTCGCGCTGCCGGACTCGCCGGGCGTCACACCGGCGCAGGCCGCCGACACCATCGTGGTGCCGTACAACGACCTCGAGGCCGTGCAGCGGGCGTTCGCGGAGCAGGGCGAGGAGATCGCCTGTGTGGTCACCGAGGCGGCCGCGGGGAACATGGGCGTGATCGCGCCGCTGCCTGGCTTCAACGAGGGCCTGCGCAAGCTCTGCGACGAGTACGGCGCGCTGCTGATCATGGACGAGGTGATGACCGGCTTCCGGGTGTCGCGGTCCGGCTGGTACGGCATCGACGGCGTCAAGGGCGACCTGGTGACGTTCGGCAAGGTGATGGGCGGCGGCTTCCCCGCCGCGGCGTTCGGCGGGCACGCGGACGTGATGGCGATGCTGGCGCCGACCGGACCCGTGTACCAGGCAGGCACGCTCTCCGGTAACCCGGTGGCCGCGGCCGCCGGGCTGGCCACCCTGCAGGCGTGCACCGACGAGGTCTACGAGCGGGTGAACGCGACGTCGCAGCGGCTGCAGCAGCTGGTGCACGAGGCGCTGAGCGAGGAGAGCGTGCCGCACCGGATCAGCACCGCGGGCAACATGTTCAGCGTCTTCTTCACCGACGCCGAGGTCACCGATTTCGCGTCGGCGAAGCAGCAGGAGACGCACAGGTACGCCGCGTTCTTCCACGAGATGCTGCGGCTCGGTGTCTACCTGCCGCCGAGCGCGTTCGAGGCGTGGTTCGTCTCGGCCGCGCACGACGAGGACGCCATCGACCGGTTTGCCGAGGCGGTGCCCTACGCCGCCCGCGACGCGCTCATCGCCGAGCCGGGGGAGACGCGATGACGGGCACGCGTACCGTCGTGCACCTGCTGCGGCACGGCGAGGTGCACAACCCGGCAGGTGTGCTCTACGGGCGGCTGCCCGACTACCACCTGTCCGAGAACGGCAAGGCGATGGCCAAGCGCGCCGCCGACTGGTTCGCCGGCCGTGACGTCGTCGCGCTGTACTCCTCGCCGCTGACCCGGGCGAGGGAGACGATGGCGCCGGTCGCGGAGCGCATCGGTCTGGACGTGAGCGTGGAGACCAGGCTGATCGAGCCGTGGAACCACTTCGAGGGCATGACGTTCGGCGACGGGTCGCTGCGGCACCCCAAGCACTGGCCGTACCTGCTCAACCCGTTCCGCCCGTCGTGGGGCGAGCCGTACCGCGAGGTGGTCGCGCGGATGCGCGCCGCCATCGGCAGGGTGCGCGAACGGGCCAGCGGGCACGAAGCCGTCTGCGTCAGCCATCAGCTGCCGATCGAGGTCACCAGGCGTGCACTGCAGGGTGACCACCTCTGGCACCGTCCGGACCGGCGTCGCTGCTCGCTGGCCAGCATCACCTCGGTGACGTTCGAGGGCGACACGGTGGTCGCCGTCGACTACGCGGAACCGGCCACCGACCTGCTCCCGACGACGCCCCAACCGTCGGGCGCCTGAGGTCAGAGGGCGCCGAGGACGGCGTCGGTGACCTCGCGGGTGGTGGCGTTGCCGCCCAGGTCGGGTGTGCGTGGGCCGCCCTCGGCGAGCACCTGCTCCATCGCCGTCATGATCGCCGCCGCGGCCTCCGGGTGGCCGAGGTGTTCGAGCATCAGCGCGCCCGACCAGATCTGCCCGATCGGGTTGGCGATGCCCTGGCCGGCGATGTCCGGCGCCGAGCCGTGCACGGGTTCGAACATCGACGGGTGCTCGCGGCTCGGGTCGATGTTGCCGGACGGCGCGATGCCGATGCTCCCCGCGACCGCGGCGCCCAGGTCGGACAGGATGTCGCCGAACAGGTTCGACGCCACCACCACGTCGAGCGTCTCCGGACGCAGCACGAAGTACGCCGACAGCGCGTCGATGTGGTACTTGGCCGTCGAGATGTCCGGGTACTCGGCGCTGACCTCCGTGAGCATCTCGTCCCAGAACGGCATGGTGTGGATGATGCCGTTCGACTTGGTCGCCGAGACCAGCTCGCCGCGACGGTTGGCGGCGAGGTCGAACGCGTACCGCATGACCGACTGCACCCCGCGCCTGGTGAAGACCGACTCCTGGATCGCGATCTCCTCGTCCAGCCCGTGGTAAAGGCGGCCACCGATCTCGGAGTACTCGCCCTCGTTGTTCTCCCGTACCACCACGAAGTCGAGATCGCCCGCGGTGCGCAGCGGCGACTCCAGGCCGTTGAACAGCTTGATCGGCCGGTAGTTCACCGACTGCCGGAACGTGCGCCTGATCGGGATCAGGAGTCCCCACAGCGACACGTGGTCCGGCACGCCCGGGTACCCGACGGCGCCGAGGAAGATCGCGTCGCGCTCGGCCAGCTGCGCCATGCCGTCCTTGGGCATCATCTCGCCGGTGCGGGTGTAGTACTCGCACCCCCAGTCGACCGGGTGCCAGGTGAAGTCGATGCCGTGCGACGAGCCGACGGTCTCGAGTACCTGTTGCGCGACGGGCACCACCTCGTTGCCGATGCCATCGCCTGGGATGACTGCGATGTCGTAGGGCATTCGACTCCTCAGATTCCGAACAGCGTTGATACGGGTAGCGGTACGGCGAACACGTTCAAGAACAACAGGGCGATCGCGACCACGAGGACCACCGCGACCCCGATGTCGAGGATGACCCGCTTCACGGTGAGCTTGCCCCTGCGGATGATCCAGGTGATGGCGAGGAAGGCCGCGACCGAGCTGGTCGCGAAGCCGACCAGGCCGACGGTTGCCGCCCATCCAAGGAGCACGGCGACGGAACCGCCGAGCGCCCGCCACCGCAGCGTGTCGCCGTTGCCCTCGTCCGGCAGCTTGTCGAGCAGCGCGAGCGCGACGATCGCGACGCCGAGCACGGCGAGGGTGATGAGTACGACGACCGGGTAGATGCCCGCGGGGTCGACGGAGGCATCGAGGTCGAGCCAGAAGACCACCGCGAGCACCAGGCAGACGGCGCCGACGAGGACACTCCGTCTCATGACGCCACCTCCTGCTCGGAGCCGGCCGCCCGCTCCTGCTTGCGTTCCTTGTGCCTGGTGACCAACGTCCAGGCCAGAGCGGCGACGACGAACGCGATGACCAGCAGGCTGACCGGTCGGGTGAAGAACGACGTCCACGGCAACGCCTGGTCGCTTGCGGCGAGCAGGCCCTGACCGAGTCCCGACTCGATGATCGGGCCGAGGACCACGCCGAGCACGATGGCCGGTGGTGGCAGCCCGATCCTGCGTAACCCGTAGCCGAACACACCGAGCACCACCATGACGATCACGTCGATGATGCTGTTGCGCACCGCGTACGAGCCGACCACGCTGAACGTCGCGATGATCGCCGCCAGGTAGTGCGTCGGGGCACGTACCACCGCTCGCTGGAGTGCCCGCCCGGCGAAGATGCCGACGGGCGCCATCAGCAGGGCGGAGAGCGCCAGCGCAAGGATGAACGTGAAGACCAGCGGGCCCTGCTTGGTGAACAGGTCGACGCCGGGGCGCAGGCCGTGCAGCACGAGGACGCCGTAGATGATCGCGTCGGGTGGCGCGCCGGGGATGCCGAGGGTGAGCAACGGAACCAGCCCACCGCCGACGACCGCGTTGTTCGCGGCTTCCGGCGCGACGACGCCGTCGATGTTCCCCTTGCCGAACTGGTCGCGCTCCTTGGAGGTGCGGCGTGCCTCGTTGTACGCGATCAGGTTCGCGACGTTGCCGCCAGCGCCGGGCAGGATGCCCACCACGGTGCCGATCGCGCCGGACCGCACCAGGTTGACCGGCCGGCTGAGCACCCGCCGGATCGTCGAGGCGAGCACCCCGGAGCGCTGGCGCTCCTCCGCCTCCTTGCGCATCGAGGCGGCCCGCTTCTCCGGGTGCGTCATCAGGTCGATGATCGTCGGCACGGTGAAGAAGCCGATCAGCGCGACGATGAGCTCGACGCCGCCCTGCATCTCCGAGATGCCGAAGGTGAAGCGGACCTCGCCGCCGACCGGGGAGATGCCGATGGCCGCGATGAGCAGGCCGATCATTCCTGCCGCCAGGCCCTTGAGCAACGACTTGCCGGCCAGCGACGCGATCATCGTCAGACCGAAGACGCCGAGCCAGAAGTACTCCTGCGGCCCGAAGTTCAGCACCACCTGGGCCAACATCGGGGCCAGCAACGCCAGTCCCACCACACCGATGACGCCGCCGATGACCGAGGCGACCGTGATGCCGATGATCGCCTGTTCGCTACGGCCCTGTTGCGTCATCGGATAGCCGTCGAACGTCGTGGCGATCGATGACGGCGTACCGGGTGCGTTGACGAGGATGGCGGTGAACGCACCGCCGTAGATCGCGCCCATGTAGAAGGCGCCCATCAGGACCAGGCCGGTGGTCGGGTCCATGGTGAAGGTGATCGGCAGCAACAGCGCGAGCCCGACGGTCGCGCTGAGGCCGGGTGTGGCACCGACGACCATTCCCGCGACGGTGCCGACGATACAGAGCAGCAGGGTCATCGGCGAGAACAGGTTGCCGAGCCCTTCGAGGAGACCTGAGAACATCCACGCTCCAGATTCTGGTGCGCCGGCCGCCGCCACGAGGGCGAGCGGCCGGCGCAGGTTCCGCTATTCCTCGCTGTTCAGCAGGCCGTACTCCTTGAGCAACGCCCGCTCAGGGGCCTTGCGCTCGTCGACGAACTTCTTCGCTTCCTTCGGTCCCATGTCCATGGGCAGGTAGCCGAGCTCGTTCAGCTTCTTCTTGAGCTTGGGATCCTGGTTCACCTTCTCGAACGCCTTCGCGATCTTGTTCACGACGGCGTCCGGGGTGTCCGGAGGTACTGCGACGCCACGCCACGCGCTCGCCGTCGCGAGGTCGTATCCCTCTTCCTTGAACGTCGGCACGTCGGGGAAGGCGTCGAGCCGCTCGTCCGAGGCGAAGCCGAGCACCCGCACGCCCTTGTCCTCCATCTCGAGCGCCGAGGTGTTGTACCCCATCGCGGCGTCGATGTCGCCACCGAGCAGAGCCGGCGTCACCGCGGCGGTACCGCTGAACGGCACGTAGGTGCTCTTGATGCCGGCTTCCTTGTTGAGCTTCAGGGTGCCCATGTGGTTGGCGGAGAACGTCGCGCTCCCGCCGATCGACATCTTCTTCTTCTTCGCCGCCTGGACGAAGTCGTCGAGCGTCTTGTACGGGCTGTCCTTCGGCACGATGAGCGCGCCAGGTGTCTCCTGGAACAGGTAGGCCCACTTGATGTCGTCGGTCTCGTAACCCGCGTCCTTGCGTGCGAGCGGCTGCAGCACGACGTGCGGCAGGTTCGCACCCATGATGGTGTGGCCGTCCGGCTTGGCCTGGTTGGCGAGCTCCGACCACGCCACCGCGCCGCCGCCGCCCTCCTTGTTCGACACCACGACCTTCTGGCCGAGCTCCTTCTCCAACAGCTTCTGCTGCAGGCGGGCGGTCACGTCGGACTCGCCGCCCGGGTCGAACGGGATCACGTAGCTGATGGACTTCGACGGGTAGTCCTCCGCTGCCTTGTCGCCCGTGTCGCCCTTCTCGGCGCACCCGCTGAGCACTGCAGCGGACATCGCCGCGCAGGCCAGGAGTGCCTGGCTGGTGCGTATTCTCATCTCTCTCCTCCTCGAGAGCGGCGCTCTCATGCGAACGTTCTGCGCAGCAGGTCGTGCAGCGCTGGTTTGTCCTCGACGCCCAGTCCTGGCACCTCTGGCAACCGGACCCTGCCGTCTTCGATCGGTGTGGAGTCAGCAAAACCACCGAACGGCTCGAAGACGCCTGGGTAAGACTCGCAACCACCGAGATGGAACCCGGCGGTGGCGGCGAGGTTCAGCTGGTGACCGCCGTGCGGGCAGCACCTCCCCGAGCTCCATCCCGCACGCTCGAGCACCTGCAGCATCTCCGCGAACTCGGGGATGCCGTAGCTGAGCGTGGGGTCCATCTGTAGCACGTCGGTGTCGGTGCGCAGGCCGGCGTACCTGACCAGGTTGCGCACGTCGTCGACGGAGAACAGGTTCTCGCCGGTCGCCACGATGCCGGGGTAGTGGTCGGCGACGACGGCGTGGCCTAGGTAGTCGAGCGGCGGGCACGGCTCCTCGTACCAGAGCAGCTCGTAGTCGGAGAGCGCAGCGGCGTAGTCGAGCGCCGTGCGCACGTCGAACCGCCCGTTCGCGTCGACGGCCAGCCGCACGCCGTTCGGGAGGATGCCGAGCACGGCCTCGATCCTGCGCAGGTCCTCGGCAAGCGTTGCGCCGCCGATCTTCATCTTCACGTCGCAGTAACCCATGTCGAGGTAGCCGCGCATCTCGTCCTGGAGCGCTTCGACGCCCTTGCCCGGGTGATAGTACCCGCCCGCCGCGTAGACCCACGCGGACTCCGCCGGCGCGCCCGCGAGGCCGAAGCGGTGGTGCATGTGTCGGAACGCGGGGCGCTGCGCGACCTTCGACGCGAGGTCCCAGAGCGCCATGTCAAGCGCGCCGACGGCAACCGCGCGATCGCCGTGACCGCCCGGCTTCTCGTTCTGCATGACGGTGTCGCGGCACGCCACCGGGTCGACGATGCCGTCCGCGTCGAGCAGCTTCTCCGGGTCGGCGTCGAGCAGGCGAGGCAGCAACCGGGCTTCGAGCAGACCCTTCTGCGCGTACCTCCCGTTGGAGTGGAAGCCGTAGCCCACGACCGCCTCGCCGTCGACCTGCCGGTCGGTGGTCACCTCGACGACGGTGACGTTCATCTTGGAGAAGTCGATGACCGCGTTGCTGATCTGCGACGCGATCGGCGCTTCGGCAACCCTTACGTTCGTGATGCGCATGTGGTGCTCTTCCTCCGTTGGTCGGATCGTCTCGCCGGCTGGGCGGTAGATTCCCTGACGATGAGCTCGGCGGCCAGTCGGTGACGTGGCGGTCGGCTCGCCTGCTGGCCGCCGTTCAGCATGGCCATGACGGTGTCGGCGACCTGCTGGCCCATCGCCCGGTACGGCACCGAGACGGTCGTCAGTCGAGGTTCGTAGAGCTCACCCCAGGAGGGGTCGCCGTAGACGACGAGGGAGAGCTCGGTAGGTATCGAGACGCCCAGCTCGTGCACGGCGCGTGCGGCTCCGATCGACAGGCTGCTGCTGCCGACCACGAGCGCCGTCGGCGGCGTGCGGCTCTCCAGCAGCTCGCGGGTGCCCGCGTACCCGTCGTCCTCGGTCGGCGGGAGGAGGCGTTGCCTGGCGGCCGGCAGCTCGGTGCCGAGCGTGTCGGTCACCCCGCGCAGCCGGTCGCGCCCGTTGCTCAGCCGGGTGCTCGTACCGAGGTACGCGATGTCGCGGTGGCCGAGGGTGAGCAGGTGCCTGGTCGCGGCGGCGAGCCCGGTGCGGTCGTGGCACAGCACCGACGCCGTGCCGAGCCGCAACGTGCGGTTGAACTGCACCGCGGGACAGGTGGCGAGCAGCTGCTTGGACTCCTTCGTCATCCGTGCGGTGGGCGCGACGATGACGGCGGCGACCTGGGCGCCGACGAGCGACCGCAGCGCCTCCTGTTCCAGCTTCGGGTCGTCGCCGGAGATCGCCACGATGAGCTGGTGCTGCGCCGCCGCGAGGCTGTTGGCCACCGCACTGGCCGCGATGGAGTACGGCCGGTTCTCCACATCGGGAACCAGGAAGCCGACGAACCGACGACCCGCCCCGGTCAGCGACTGCGCGAGCCGGTTGGCGACGTACCCGCGCTTCGCCGCGTGCGCGCGGATGCGCGCAGTCAGCTCCGGACCCACGATCGGGTCACCGTTGAGTGCCCGAGAGATCGTCGACGCCGAGTACCCCAGCTCGGCCGCGAGATCGGTGATCCGCGGAGGCGTCGTCCGCCGAGCCGGCGACGTGGCCCTGCTCGTGGCCTTCGTGGTCCCGCTCGTGGCTTTCCGGGCGGGCGCTGCGGTCGACTTCGTGGTCCCGCTTGCGGTCTTCCGCGCGGGCGCCGCGGCCGACTTCGTGTTCTTACGGGCGGGCGCTGCGGTCTTCCGGGCAGGGGTCGCGGTCGGCTTCGCGGTCTTCCGCGACGCGCGACCTGAAGAGCCCATCGATGCGCCCCATCCCAGGAAAACGTTTGTGTAAAGGGATTGCGTCATGCAAGCACTGTTTGGGCGGCGCGTCAACGGTCCGTTTCTCCGCGGTGCGGCTTAGTATAGTGGTAAGTGGTCAGATGACCTGGTGATATGAGCACACGCTTATGCGGAGGTGCGCACCGCCCGCCCGACCAGGGACATCGCCGCCCCGGCGACTACGGAGCGTAGATGTCAGTGCCTGCGTGCAGCCGGTCGCCGCCGGAGGTGGCGCGCCGCTGCCGGCGGTGTGCCTGCCGGGCTGTCGGACAGTACGTGTGCCGGTCGGCCCGTGGTGTGCTCTTCTGTGCTACATCGAGCGGCGCCGTCATCGTTACCTCCAAGACTCTCGTCGAGAGTGGTCCGAAGAGTGACACGCCTCACCTTGGGCGTCGCCGTTTTGTGCTTAATGGTCGCGAGACCAGGTTGCGTCTACGGGACCTGCGGCCCCCGCCGGTGGGGTGCTGGCCGGGGGTGCCGAGAATGGACCGAGTTCCCACGTAGAGAGGACGATGTCTTGGCCCGCTGGTGGCTGGGTCGATGTGGCCGGACGAGCCTCGCGGTGTTGTTGTGCGCCGCGCTGGCACTGCTCACTGCCTGCTCGGCGAGCGAGGGGGCCGGTGGCGGCGGCGCCGACAGCGACAACCAGCGGTACATCTCCGGCTCCGGTGAGGTGCAGGTGGTCCCGGTGGCGGACCGGGAGCCGGCGCCCAGGGTGCGTGGCACGTCGCTGACCGGCGAGCGGGTGGACAGCAAGACGTACGACGGCAAGGTGCTCGTGCTGAACTTCTGGGCGTCCTGGTGCGCGCCGTGCCGCTCCGAGGCCGAGCCGTTGCAGGCCGTCTACGACGAGACCAAGCCGCAGGGTGTGCGCTTCGTCGGCATCAACTTCAAGGACAACAAGACCAACGCGGGCGTCTTCGTCGACGAGTTCGGCCTCACCTACCCGAGCATCTACGACCAGCCGGGCGAGACGGCGCTGGCGTTCCGCGGCCAGCTGCCGCCGGCCGCCGTGCCGAGCACGATCGTGATCGACCGCGAGGGCAGGATCGCCGCCCGCGTGATCGGCGAGACGACGTACACGAAGCTGTTCAAGGTCGTACGGCAGGTCGCCGATGAGTGACGAGCTCGTCGCCCTGGTCACCGGCGGTTCGCTGCTGCTGGCGCTGCCGATCGCCGTGCTGGCCGGCGTGGTCTCGTTCGCGTCGCCATGTGTGCTCCCGCTCGCGCCCGGTTACGTGTCGTACGTCACCGGGCTCAGCGGCGCCGACCTGCAGGCGGGCGGCAGGCGCGGGCGGACGCTGCTCGGGTCCGCGCTGTTCGTGCTGGGGTTCAGCGCGGTGTTCGTCAGCGCCGGTGCCCTGTTCGGTGGCATCGGCTACCTGTTCCAGGAGTACGCCGACCCGATCACCAGGGTGCTCGGCGTGGTGACCATCCTGCTCGGTGTGGTCTTCCTCGGGTTCGTCCCGCAGCTGCAGCGCGACACCAGGCCGTTGGGCAGGTGGTCCGCCGACATCGGGATGGCAGGGGCGCCACTGCTCGGCATCCTGTTCGGTATCGGCTGGACGCCGTGTCTCGGTCCGACCATAGGCGCCGTGCAGACGCTCGCCTTCAGCGAGGCGAGTGCCGGTCGCGGCGCACTCCTCGCGACCGCGTACTGCCTCGGCCTAGGGTCGCCGTTCCTGGTGCTTGCGCTGGTGTTCCGGCGGGCGCTCGGTGCGGTGTCGTGGCTACGCAGCCACCAGCTGTTCGTGAAGCGGTTCGGTGGCGGCCTGTTGGTACTGCTCGGCGTGCTGCTGGTCAGCGGAGCGTGGGCACACGTGGTCCTGGCGATACGGGACCTGTTCGCGGGATTCCAGACGGTGGTGTAGGTGAACGAGGGAGAACGCGAAGAGCCCGTGGCCGACGAGAAGCAGTCAGAAAGCACCAGCGCCGTTGCCACGCAGTCGCCAGCCGATCAGACCGGCGCCGTGGAACCCGGCGCCGACCTCGGCACGACGCCGGCTGAGCCGGTGGCGAGCCGGCCGCGCGGCAGCGGCCTCGTCGCCACCGCGCGCTGGGCGTGGCGGCAGCTGACCTCCATGCGTACGGCGCTGGTACTGCTGTTCCTGCTCGCGCTCGCCGCGATCCCCGGGTCGCTGTTGCCGCAACGCGGCGTCAGCGAGGGGCAGGTGGCGCAGTACTTCACCGAGCACCCGAAGTTGGCGCCCGTCCTGGACAAGCTGTACGGCTTCGACGTGTTCGCGGCGCCGTGGTTCGCCGCGATCTACCTGTTGCTGTTCATCTCGCTGATCGGGTGCATCGTGCCGCGCACCCGTGCCCACCTGAAGCAGATGCGCGCCCGGCCGCCCCGTGCGCCGCGCAACTTCGACCGGCTGCCGCACTCAGAACGGATCGAGGCGAAGCTCGCCGAGCGGCACGCGGTGGAGAAGGCCGCGAGGGTGCTGCGGTCGCACCGGTTCCGGGTGGACGTCGACGCGGACAACGGCAGCGTCGCGGGCGAGAAGGGGTATCTGCGGGAGACCGGCAACCTGCTCTTTCACGTAGCCCTGCTCGTCGTGCTGTTCGCCGTCGCACTCGGTGGCCTGTTCGGCTACCGCGGCAACGTCATGGTGACCGAGGGCGACGGGTTCGCCAACACGGTCATCGCGTACGACTCGATGCAGAAGGGGCGGCTGTTCTCGGACGAACGGCTCAGCCCGTTCACCGTGACGCTGGACAAGTTCAGCGCGTCGTACGTCGCCCGCGGCCCGGACCGCGGTACGGCGGAACGGTTCGACGCGTACCTGAGGTACCGCGAGGAGCCAGGTGCCGCGCGGGAGCGCTACCACCTGAAGGTCAACGACCCGCTGCCCGTCGGCGGCTCGAAGGTCTACCTGCTCGGGCACGGCTACTCGCCGCAGATCACCGTGCGCGACGGCAACGGCAAGGTGGTGCACTCGGCGGCGGTGCCGTTCGTGTCGCAGAACGACCAGACGTTCCTTTCCCAGGGCGTGGTGAAGGCGCCGTCGGCGGACCCGCAGCTGGGCTTCCAGATGTTCTTCCTGCCCACGTTCGCGATGAGCAAGCAGGGACCCACGTCGGCCTTCCCCGCACCGCTCGACCCGGCGCTGCTCGTCGTCGCCTGGGAGGGTGACCTGGGGCTGGACAAGGGCGCCTCGCAGTCGGTGTTCACGCTCGACACGTCGCGGATGAAGCAGGTGCGGTTGCCGCAGAACAGCCAGCTGCTCCGGCCGGGCGACACGGTGAAGCTGCCGGGCGACCGCGGCACCGTCAGGTTCGACGGGTTGAAGGAGTACGCGGCGCTGCAGGTGAACCACGACCCGGGTAAGGGCCTCGCGCTCGGCAGCGCCGTGGTGGCGATGGGTGCGCTGTTGCTGTCGCTGTTCGTGCGGCGCCGGCGGGTGTGGGTGCGCGCCGGCACCGACGACGAGGGGCGTACGGTGGTCGAGTTCGGCGGCCTGTCCAGGAGCGACGGCGTCGGCGGCTTCACGACCGAGTTCACCGAGCTCGCCGACGAGCTGCGTACCGAGTTGAAGGCGAAGAACCGGGCCGAACGCCCCGGCGCCACGGAGGAGAAGTGATGTCGCAGGCGGACTTCGCGAGCCTGTCCAACCTGCTGATGGACGTGGCCATCGTGGGTTACTCGGTGGCGATGCTGCTCTACGCCATGGAGATGCTGACCGCGAAGGTGCGGCCGGCCCGTGAACGGGCGCAGGCCAAGCAGCCCGAGCTGGTGGGGGCAACGGTCGGCGGCTCGTCCGGCGCGGCGGGCGACGCGGACGCACCCGAGCCGGACGACGACGCTACCGCAGTGCCGCACCCGGGGGCCCGGTCGGTGTTCCTCGGCCGGGCCGCGGTCGCGATCACCGTGCTCGCGTGGCTGTGCCACCTGGTGCAGATCGTCAGCCGCGGGGTGGCCGCCGACCGGTGGCCGTGGGGCAACATGTACGAGTTCACCTCGACGATCTGCTTCACCGCGGTGACCGCGTTCCTCGCGCTGCTGGTCAAGCGCAACGTGCGCTTCCTCGGCCTCTACCTGCTGGCGCTCGTGGTGCTCGGCCTCGGCCTGAACGGCGCGCTGCTGTACAAGTCGGCCGGGCCGCTGGTGCCGGCGCTGCACTCGTACTGGATCGCCATCCACGTCACCGCGGCGATCCTGGCCATCGGTCTGTTCGCGGTGAGCGCGGTGGTGTCTGCGCTGTACCTGTTCGCCGACCGGCACCAGGCGAAGGTCGCCAAGGGTGCCGACACCAGCTCGGCCGGGCTGCTGCGCCGGGTGCCCGCCCCCGAGGCGCTGGACAAGCTGTCGTACCGGGTGATCGCCGTGGCGTTCCCCATCTGGACGTTCGCTCTGGTGGCCGGCGCGATCTGGGCGGAGGCGGCGTGGGGCCGCTACTGGGGCTGGGACCCCAAGGAGACCTGGACGTTCATCATCTGGGTCATCTACGCGGGCTACCTGCACGCGCGGGTGACGGCCGGCTGGCGCGGTCGGCGGGCGGCGATCATCGCGCTGGCCGCCTTCGCCGCGATCCTGGTCAACTACTTCGTCGTCAACATCTGGATCGTCGGGCTGCACTCGTACGCGTAGCCGGGCACGCCCACCACGGGCCGCCTGGCGCCGTACGGCACCGGCGACGGCCCGTGGGGGTTGCCGTCAGCTGGCTACCCGCGTGGACCGCTCGGCCGACCCGTCGTGCTCGCCGCGCAACAGCGCCTGCACGTAGTGCTCGGAGAACCGACGGTGCCCGCCTGGGGTGCGGATACTCTTCAACCGTCCGGACAACGCCCAACGGGTAACGGTTCGTGGGTCCACTCGGAACAGCTCTGCGACCTCGGTCGCGGTCAGGAGCCGGTGTTCATCTGGGTTCACTGCGCGTCCTTTCATCCCCCCGGACACGTCCGACCTCACGCTCCCAGTCTGCTGCACCGGACAAGCTGACAGATAGCAGTCAGCAAAGTGCAGCTACAACTCTGACGGTACGTAGATGGCATCCGGCACCTGTGCACAGAGAGTAAGTTGCGTCCTGTTGTCGCCTGGTGAGGCATTTCCGCAGTTGACGCCGCAAATTTGCGCCTCCGCTGCACAACGGCGGTGAAACGTGCGAAACTCGCGAGATCCAAATGGATGGCCAAGACCTGTGCGGAATCGAAGAAAGCCCGCTAAGGCACCAAGCAAATCGAAGCGGGAGGGTTCCGCGTGTCCGATGCTCTCGATGCCACCGACCTGCATCTGATCGACGCGCTGCGGACGGACGGCAGGTCGTCGTACGCGCAGCTGGGCCGGCTGGTCGGCCTCTCCGGGCCGGGCGTGCAGGACCGGTTGCGCCGGCTGGAGGAGCGCGAGGTGCTCAGCGGGTACCGCGCCGAGGTCAACCTGAAGGCGGTCGGCCTCGGGGTGAGTGCGCTGGTCGGCGTCTACCTCTCCGACTCCGCGAACCAGGACGTGGTCGACAGCCACCTGGCCGCGTGTGTCGCCATCGAGCACTGCTGGTTCGTCGCCGGCGACGAGTCGTTCGTCGTGGTGGTGCGGTGCGCGGACGTGGACGAGCTGGAGAAGACGATCTGGCAGGTCCGCGGCATCGAGGGCGTCTCGCGGACGAAGACGAACGTCGTGCTCTCCACGCGCTGGGAGAACCGCCCCGTCCCGCTGCCGGCCGCCACCGACGACTGACGGCCGCGCGGGCATAAGGTCGTCTGGTGACTGCTGACGTGTTGGTTTCGCTCGACGACGTGTACGCCGCCAGGGACCGGTTGGCCGGTGTCGCGGTACGTACCCCGCTGTTGTCCCCCAGTACGCCACCGGCCCGCGGGCCGGTGCTGATCAAACCCGAGTCGCTGCAGCCGACCGGGGCGTTCAAGCTCCGCGGCGCGTACAACGCCGTCGCGACGATCCCCGCGGACCGGCGGGCGGCCGGCGTGGTGACGCACTCCAGCGGCAACCACGGTCGTGCGCTCGCCTGGGCCGCGCGCGCGTTCGGGGTGCCCGCGGTCGTGGTGAGCCCGGACAACGTCCCCGAGGTGAAGATCGCCGGCATGCGCGCGGTCGGCGCGGAGGTCGTGCTCGTCCCCGCGGCCGAACGGCACGAGGCGGCGTGCAGGATCGCGGCCGAGCGCGGCGCCGAGCTGGTGCCGCCGTACGACGACCCGCGGGTCATCGCCGGGCAGGGCACCGTCGGGCTGGAGATCGCGGCCGACCTGCCGGAGGTGTCGACGGTGCTCGTGCCGATCGGGGGCGGCGGGCTGATCGCAGGCGTCTCGCTGGTGCTCGCCGAGCTGGCCAAGACCGCCACGGTGATCGGCGTCGAGCCTGAGCTCGCCGCGGATGCCGCGGACAGCTTCGCCGCCGGCCGCCGCGTCGCCTGGACCGACGAGCAGACCGCCGCGACCGCCGCGGAGGGCGTACGGGTGCCGGTCGTCGGCGAGCTCACCTGGGCGCACATCGAGCGCTACGTACACCAGGTGGTGACCGTCACGGAGGACGAGATCACGGCGGCGATCGGCGAGCTCGCACGTAGCTACCGGGTGGTCGCCGAGCCAAGCGGTGCGGTGGCACCGGCGGCTGCGCTGTACCACGCCACCGACCTGCCGGCAGGGCCCGTGGTCGCGGTGCTGTCCGGCGGCAACGCCGAGCCGCAAGTACTCGCGGATGCGGTGCGAAGCAACTGACCTCGTCGGATCGTGACCTCGGCTACCTAACGTAATCCGGCCTCGGCCGAACTGTGACATATGCCGGCCTAACCTTCAGAGCAGTGGGTTGGTGTGTGTTGTCGTTGGCGAGGAGAACGTCGGTGGTGCGGATCCGCACCTGGTGGCAGGCGATGCTGCTCGGTCTCGTGCTCGGGGCGATCCTCGGTGCGCTGTACGGCACCGTCGTCTCGTTGCTGCCCGGTCTTGCCGGGCGGGTCTGGTACGCGGAGCTGCCGACCGGGCAGGCTGCGCTCGCCGGCGCGGCACTCGGGCTGTGCTACGGGGTGGCGTCCAGTCTCGCCGGTGCGATCACGCTCGCGGTCGACGCGCGGCTTGCGCACGAACCGGCCAACCGCAGCGGCCTCGCCGTGCGGGTCGCGGCCGCCGTCGCCGCGGCGATCGGCGTCGTCGTCGCGTTCCTCCTGGTGGCACTGGTCGCCACCATGACCAGCCGGGGCATCGACCTCTCCGACCTCAGCCTGCTGGTGCTCGTCGGCGTGCCGGCCGTGCTCGCCGCGCTCGCGTCCGCCCTCGTCGCGCAGTTCGCGTTCCACCCGGTGATGGCGGGTCGGGGCACCTGAGTCGCGGCAGGGCCGGCCGCGTAGGCTCCACGTGATGGGTGCGTTCCTGAAGTACATGTCCGCCAGAGTGGCGCTCTTCCTCGGTTGCTGGGGACTGATGTGGTTGCTCGGCGCCAAGGGCGTGCTCGGGGTGTTGCTCGGGCTCATCGTGAGCGGGTTGCTCAGCTACGTCGTCCTGCACCGGATCAGGGACCGGTTCGCCGCCGCGCTCTCCGGTGGCGTGCGCGGCCTGCGGCAGCGGATGCGGAGCAGGTCGGACGAGCCGGCCACGGACGCGACGGCCAAGCCGGCCGAGCCGGAGAGCTGACCGGACCGCAGTTTCCGCGGCGATGCAACCGGTGGCCAGTGCCGCACGTCTGGGTGATCGATATGGCCCTCGACATGGACCCCGCCGGGGTACGTAGCGTTGGTACGAAGAGCCGCAGCAGCGCCGACCTGGTGCAGCCTGCCGTGACCCAGCTCGGGAACGGCTGGAGCCCCACGTAGGAACCCGAGTTCAGCAGCATGCTCCTGTTGTGCCGGCAGAAGTGGGTCTTCACCTTCTGCGATCACCGCGACACGTCACGCACGATCGGCGACAGGCCGCATGCGAGCGCGGCTGCGGTCAGTCGCGGTGACTACGACGCCGCCGACCAGTTCTGAACGGCGACCGTTGAGTCTTATGCGGAAGTCGACGCTGCTCCACATCAACAGCGGCGGTGGCGCGACGGCCGGCTTCGGCGAAGCGAGGTCACATATCACCAAGGCGCTCGGCGCGTTCGAGACACCTGTGTGGCGGCCGATCCAGAGTGAGCGGTGCTGGCGTGGTGTCGGGCAGCCGGACGCGGAGAAGGTGCTGCACACGAACGTCCTCGCGTTCAACATCGGCCAGGCAATGATGGAGGCCGGTGCTGCCGCCATGCAGTCGGCCACGCTCGGGTTCAGCACGCTCCAGGTGAACCTGCCAGCTTGGAGCGACACGCGAAGTCGCTGGGCTGTCTGGTGCACGACAACGGCACCGTCGACTGGATCGACGAGGGCGACATCCCCGTCCCCGCCACGCTGGCCGAGAACGACCGGGCCAACCTCGGGGCCGCGATCCAGCTGACGCTGAGCACCGCCACACTGCTCGACAGGA
This sequence comes from Streptosporangiales bacterium, assembly GCA_009379825.1. Taxonomy (NCBI): domain Bacteria; kingdom Bacillati; phylum Actinomycetota; class Actinomycetes; order Streptosporangiales; species Streptosporangiales bacterium. Next base: position 3,973 of record WHTA01000035.1, on the reverse strand, counting down.
GCACGAAAGCGGCGCTCGAGGTCGTGTACGACGCTGCCCCCGAGGTGGTCGACAACGCGGATGCTGCCGAGCAGGCGCTGCGGACGAACAAGGGGCTGTTCGTGGACGCGTTGGACGGCCGGCAGCGGATCTTCGAGGTGTCGGCCGGCTGGCTCGCGGTCGACCGCACGTTGGTGGGCCCAAGCGAGTTGAAAGCGATACACGGTCAGCCGATGGTGCAGCTACTCGACCACTCGAGCAAGCTTCGGCAGTTCACCGAGGACGCCGCCCGCGCGACGAGTCCGGACAGCCTGTTGACGCTGATGAACCTGGACTACCGGAACCTCCTCGCCCGCGGCATCGCCATGCGTTCGAGAGCAATCGCCAGGACGGCCACCGAGATGGGCGATAAGGCGCCGGCAGAGCTCGTGAAGATCCCCGGACGGATCGCCGGCGCGACCGGCTTCGCCCTGGCGGCCGCGGACCTGGCCCGCGCGCAGCGGCTCGGGGCGATCGAGCAGGACCCGGTGTACGACTACGTGGAAGAGGCGAGCAAGGCCCGTTCGAACCTGCGGCAGTGGCTGGACGAGCACCAGGACCTCGGCATCGACGACCCCGACCGCCAGTACGTGGAGAGCGTCCTCGCGGAGCTCGACTTGGCGCTCGATCCGGCGCAGCAGCCGGCATGAGCGGACCGGTCAGAAGTACCAGGGGAAGCTCGCCCAGTCCGGGTCACGCTTCTCCAGGAAGGCGTTCCTGCCCTCCGCCGCCTCGTCGGTCATGTACGCGAGCCTGGTTGCTTCGCCGGCGAACAGCTGCTGGCCGACGAGCCCGTCGTCCGCTGCGTTGAACGCGTACTTCAGCATCCGCTGGGCGGTGGGGCTCTTCGCGTTCACCTCGGCCGCCCACTCGAGCGCGGTGCTCTCGAGCTCGGCATGGGGGACGGCGGCGTTGATCGCGCCCATGGCCGCAGCCTCCTCGGCGTCGTACGCGCGGCCGAGGAAGAAGATCTCCCTGGCGCGCTTCTGGCCGACCTGGCGGGCCAGGTACGCAGAGCCGAAGCCGCCGTCGAAGCTGGCCACGTCCGCGTCGGTCTGCTTGAACCGCGCGTGCTCGCGGCTGGCCAGGGTCAGGTCACAGACGACGTGCAGGCTGTGCCCGCCGCCGGCGGCCCAGCCGGGAACGACGCAGATGACCACCTTCGGCATGAACCGGATCAGCCGCTGCACCTCGAGGATGTGCAGCCGGCCGGCCCGTGCCTTGTCCACGGTGTCCTGGGAGTCGCCGTCGGCGTAGCGGTAGCCGTCGCGGCCGCGGATGCGTTGGTCGCCGCCGGAGCAGAACGCCCAGCCGCCGTCCTTCGGCGACGGCCCGTTGCCGGTGAGCAGTACGCAGCCGACGTCCGGTGACATGCGGGCGTGGTCGAGCGTGCGGTAGAGCTCGTCGACGGTGTGCGGGCGGAACGCGTTGCGCACCTCGGGCCGGTCGATGGCGATTCGTACGGTGCCGTGCCGTATTGCGCGGTGGTAGGTGACGTCGGTGAGGTCGGTGAAGCCGTCCACCTGGTGCCATGCCGTCTCGTCGAAGAGCGCGGAGATCTGCTCAGGCGTACCTCGATTCGCATCCATTCGCTCATCGTGCCCGACGGCGGCCGAGCACGGCGTGCCGGCCGCGGTTGCGCTCTGCTGAGCAGCCCAAATTCGCGTCCTGGTCTTCTATGCTGTTGCGCACTGTGGAGTGGAGGCGCCGGATGGCTGGTGCGGCTCGGTCAGGGGCACGTTCGTGAGTTGGCGGCGTCAGCGCCGGGTCAGGGACGAGAGCACCCCGCCGCCTCAGGGCATGGTGCCGCTGCTGTTCGACCCCGCGTTCCGCGCCGAGTGGCGCGAGCTCGCTCGGGTGGAAGGCCCGAAGATCCAGAAGGTCGTGTGGGGTGGCTCGGCCGTCGCCATGACGGGTTCGGCGACCGGAGGTTTTCTCGCCAGCAAGGGCATCGTCCCGGTGGAGGTCGCCCTGACCTTCCCGCAGTTGGCGCAGATCGCGTTGGCCAAGTACCAGGGCGAGTTCGGTGCCCTCGCCGCCATCCAGGCGTTGTGGAAGGGGCGCCGCGAGCAGGGTCTGGACCCACGGGCCGAGGGCAGGCAGCTGATGGAACAGCCCCGCTCACCACTTGAGGGCCGGCGGCGGGCGTGGTTGGTGCGCGGCGTGGTGGCTGGCGGCGCAGCGATCACGGGCGGCGCCTACGCCACCGGCGCGATAGGCACGCTCGGCGCGGCATGGATGCTGGGCGTCGTGGTCGCGGCCGCCTGGGTGGCGAAGCGGCACGGCCGCACAGGTCAGGTCGCGAAGCCGGTGCTCGATACCAAGCAGGTGAGCCGCGACGCTTGGGTACGTACGGAGCGGAGCCACACCGCGGGGCAGCATGGGTCGCGTGCGCGGAAGGGCTGGCCGTGGCGAAGCAGGCGGCAGCGCCCCGAACCGGCGATGGGAGCGACGCTCGGCCAGCACCCACCCACCCCTGGCCCGTACGCGCCGTCGCTCGGCCAGCCACCGGTGCCGTACCCGGCCGCCGGATGGGCGGAGCAGTACGCCACCCCGCAGCCGTACGCGGCGCCGCCGGCGTTCCAGGCGCCCACGCCCCCGCAGGGGGTCGGGCAGCGGCCGGGGGAGCGCAGGACCGGCGGCCAGCAGGGGCGCGCTGCCGGCGGCAGGCATCGGCCCGATACCGACGGGCGGCGTCCGCAGCAGGGTGGTCGTGAACAGTCCTAGCCGGCTCGCGGCCGTTCACCGCAAGCACCCGACCACTACTGTCCTGCCATGACGACTGCGGTCTCCACCAGGCCTGGCCGGCTACGTAGGTCGCCGGGCCGCGCGGTGCTGCTCGGCGCCGCGTACCTCATGCCAGCCGCTTTGGCCCTCGTGGTCACGAAGCCGGGCTGGGTGGGCCTGTCGGCCACGCCCGGGTTCCTGCACCTGGTCTCGTTCCCCGCGCTGATGGGGATCGGCTGGCTGGTCTACGCAGTTACGATGGTGCCGTTCGTGCTGTTGACGCGGCAGAGGTACGTCGGCTGGCTCGCGCTCGTGGGGCTGCTCGCCGCCGCGCTCAACCTGGGGACGGTCGCCTTGCGCGGTATCGGTACCGACCAGCTGCCGGCCGCCGGTCGCGCCACCACGGTGCTCACGCTCAACACGCTCGGCGGTGCGACGTCGCCGCGCGACGTCGCGGACCTGGTCGTCCGTACGGGCGCGGACGTCGTGGCGTTGCCGGAGACGCCGCGGCCGCTGGCCGAACAGGTCGCGGCGACGACGGCAAGGCGCGACCGGCCGATGCAGGTGTTCGGCGGCGCGCAGAGCCCGTTCTCCGTCGGCGCGACGTCGTTGCTCGTGGCCGAGTCGCTCGGCAGGTACCGGCCGGCCGGTCAGCCGCAGACGGGCCTCGGGGCCGTGGTCGCGGCACCGGTGCGCGGGGACGGACTGGTCGTCGCGGCCGTCCACTCGCCGCCGCCCCGCTCGGGCTCGGCGCGGACAGCTGGCACGCCGGCGCCGACCGCGCCGTCGACCTGTGCAGGAACGGGCGTGCCGACCTGGTAGCCGGGGACGTCAACGCCACCCTCGACCACGCCCCGCTGGCCGACCTCGGCCGCTGCCTGGACGCCGCGAACGAGGCCGGGGCGGGCGCGGCCGGCACCTGGCCGACCCGGGTGCCGTCGGCACTGGCCACCCCCATCGACCACGTCTTCACCGACGCGGGCAGCTGGCGCGCGGAACGGGCGGCGGTCACCACCGCAGGCGGCAGCGACCACCGCGCACTCGTCGTGACGCTGCGGCCGGTCAGATAGGTCGTAGCTACTTCGACCTGAAAAAGTCGGGGCGTGGCGGTCTCTGAGTGGGGGTTTGTTCGTCGAGAGGATGGCCTCGAACCCTTGGGTGTGAAGGGGTCGAGGCCATCGTGTTTCGTACTGTAAATGATCAGCCGACGTTGTGGGATTCGGTCCTG